>CAIKLQ010000152.1 GCA_903828255.1 uncultured Verrucomicrobiota bacterium | reverse complement strand
TGGCGGCGTTGGAGGGGGCGATCGGCGCGTTGGTCAGGCCGGATTCCTTTAAGAAGGCATCCACCCAAACCACCGACTGCGTGGTGATCAGCGACGCGTCTATGATGCAATCACCCGCATGCACCGCATGCAGGCCGCGAGCGCGCGTGGCCTGTTGGATCGTGGCGCTGCCCTGACTGACACTCCAAACTCCCGGCGCACCCTGGCCCGCGAGATTGCCCGGCGAATAGGGATTCGCCTCGTCCGGCTCGAAGCCGGTCGCGTAAAGCATCCCCTGAAATTGCGGCCGAAAATACATCACGCTGGACCACGTCGACTCGAGTGCGCCGACCGAATAGAACGCCACGTAGTATTTCTTGAACGTGTCGAGGCTGGACAAGTTCGCGAGGAATTGGCCCGGCGAGAGATTCCCGAGGAAGATGACGTGCTCCCAGTTGTTGGTGGAATTGCCGCCGTTGACCAAGCCGTAACAAACGTAAACTCCCGCCGCTGTCTCCATGCCTTGGACGCCGTTAATCGTGGCGGAATGCTCCGTGAGCGCCGACACGCCGACGATGGAAATCGGCTGCGGCGTGGTTTCCACCAGCTTGAGCGCGTTCACGCAAGCGCCCTGCGCACTCGTCAGCGTGAGCCGCATGTCGCCGTCGTTCCCGGAGCGCACGTTGACGAAGCGGCAGATGTAACCCCGGTCGCCCCGGCCGTTGTCCGTCACGTCAACCGTCACGGTCTCGTTTTGCGTGCCGGAGATTACTGAGAGCGGCGGCGCCGCGGCGCTGGCGTTGGAAAAACTGAGGCTGTCGGAAATCGTGCAGGTGAGCAGATTGCCCGTCGAGCGATCCCCCGTGCCTTGATCGGCGTAGAGCACGATTTCGTAGGACTTCTGCGGGTTCAAGCCGGTGAAATCGAGGTAATTCGTCTGGCCGGCGTAGAGTTTGGTCGAGCCGGCGGTGTCCAGGTTGATCGGGAAAGCGTTGTAAGCCGCCGCACCCGTCTCCGGACTGAGCGGCACGGTGCTCGAGGAGGTGAGCGCGCTCAAGGGCCGCCCGGTCACCGCCAGCGCCAGCGTCACGCCGACGTTGGTTCCGTTGGACTGATTTTGAAGTTGTCCCGAAGCCACGTCGGTGTAAGGCACGCTGTAAAGCCCCCAGTTATCAATCGCCCAATACCAACTCGCGGTGCCGGCCTGAAAGAGGCGGAAACGAACATTCGCCTGATTGTCCGCCGCCGGCAGGCGAAAGACTTCGACGCGCTTCGACCCGACTTGGTCGTCGTTGATCCGCCCGGAGATGTAAGGCGCGAGCGCCGCCGAAACCGGCGCGGCGATCCACGCCGAATACGCCAGCCCATAGGCCTGATCCACCCGTCCGGTGTTGAGCGTCGCGACGGCGTCAATGTTGCCCGTGCCGTCGCGGATGATGTCGTCGCCATCCAGCATGTAGATGATCGGCAGCCAGTTCGCGCCGCCGTCAATCGAGTATTCCACGCCGGCGGCGCTGTCCTGGTTTTGCTCGTAGGCGCTGTTGAACACGAGCGTCACGCCGCTGCGCCCGCTGAGGTTATAGACCGGCGAGAACAGTATCTGGACCTGATTGCCGCTGCGCAGGTCGGATTCGGCGTAGAGCAGATTGTTGGAAAGCAACTGCGTGACCGGTTGGCCGTTCAGTTCGTACCCGACCGCGGCCTGCGTGCGGCGACTGCCAAAAACCGTCGCGAGCCGCGAATACGTGATCAAGGCCCAGCCCAAGTAGGTGTCGGAGGTGGCGTTGGTCGGACTCAAACCCGCCGTGACGTGGTCGGTGCGGTTGGTCTCGAACCAGCCCGCCACTGAACTGGGCAGCGTCTCGGTTCCAGAATCAAAATTCTCGAACACGATGGGCGCTGGCAGAAATAGCCGCGGGGAAACTCCCACGCGCGTGAGGTTGCTGACAGAGCTTCCGACCACATCCTTCCCGAAGAAGTTGTAAGCGACGAAGTCCGCCCGCGCCGGGGAATTGAGCAGCAGGCCCAAACCCGCCAAGCAGGCAATTGTTGAAGCAATAAGGCGCATTCCGAAAATTGTCGGCGGCGCAGTTCCCGTTCCGTCCCGTCGCCAAGAACAACTCAAGGCCACATTAGTCAGTGTTGGCCACCACTCCAAGCATCAAATGCACAGCAGACGCATTGAAATCCGCTCCAACGAGCTACGGAAAGCCGAGAGTGTCGCGAGGCACTCCTGATACTCGAACGGTTGGCCGCCCCCCGGAAGAGACTCTTGCTCCACGGAGCGAGCCTTGGACCCTAAATCCCGGCATGGGGACAATCCCGAATGGCCGCTTAGATAAGCCGTAAAGCTAGGCAAAAGCGCAACTTTCAAAGGGGTTGAGTTTGTTCGGATTTTAGGCCGAGCCAAGCCGCCAGGTCGGTCAACGACAAATTGTCCGATCGCCGGGACTGCCCCCTTCCCGCCGAGACAGTGATGAAAGTTGGGAATGCCGGTTGGCAGAGTGGTTGCCGTTGAAATGAAACGGTTGGGAATTGGTCTTCCTGGCGGAAGCCCTGACGCCCAGCGGTTGGCGGGCGGCAATTACCGGTGCTGTCTTGGTGCCATTGACTACAGATATCCCACAGATCTGCTGCAAACCGACCACCGCTTCCATCAAGGCGTGTGCCTGCGAATCCAGTTCCGCCGCCGCCGCCGCACTTTCCTCGGCATTGGCGGCATTACTCTGCGTCACCCGGTCCATTTGACCCACAGCCGCGCTGATCTGCGTGATGCCATCCGTCTGTTCGCGCGAGGCGCCGGCGACCTCCGACGTAAGCTCGTCCACCTGGCGTGCTTTCGTGACAATATCCAGCAAAGCCGCCGCCACTTTGCTGCTGATCTCCACACCGAGCGCGGACTTGCTGAGCGCCCCCTCAATCTTCTCCGCAGTTTCCCGGGCCGCGTCTGCGCTGCGTCGGGCCAGATGGCGAACTTCGTCGGCAACGACAGCAAACCCTGCGCCTGCTCCGCCCACCCGGGCCGCTTCGACCGCGGCATTCAGCGCAAGAATGTTGGTCTGGAAAGCAATCTCATCAATCGTCTTGATGATATTGGCGATGTCATGGCTGGAAAGCTGAATAGCCACCATGGCGGACGACATCTGGGACATGTTGGCCGCGCCACCTTCGGCGGCGGTACGGGTTTCACGGGCCAGGTCATTGGCTTGGTGCGCGCTCTCGGCATTGCTCTTGGTCATGCCAGCCATCTCCGCAAGCGAGGCGCTGGTTTCTTCGAGCGCCGCCGCCTGCGAGCTGGAACCATCCGCGAGCGATTGGCTGGACGCCGCGACCTGGGTGGCGGCACTGTTCAGTTGAATGGAGCCGTTGATGAGTTTCTGGGAAAGGTCTTTCAGTGCATGGCCTAGCGTGGTCACCACGCCCCAAAGGCTCGCCAAGGAAAACAACGTCCCCACGGCCCCGACCCCGAGGATAATGCCGTAGGTCCTGAGCACGGCGGCGTGGAGGATGGCGGCCTTGCTAGGATGATCCGCAACCATTGGCTGCACCAGACAATCAATCGAATGTAGGACATACAGCGAAGCCCCCGCGAGCACTCCCGCCGCCGCCATCACAATAGCGAAGCCCGCTACGATTCTCTGTTGTGCCGTCCAAGTTGAGAGTGTCATTTAACTGATAGGAATTGAGCGCTTCGCGGTTTAGGGAGAATTGCTTTTCTAGCACGTTCATTTGCAAGCGGAGTTTCGGCTTTCGCAGGGGTAAGGCAAGCCTTTTTTTAGTTTTGCCCCCGGCGGGCCGCCAGCGGCATCCTTTTGCCCGAGCACCTGAACGGGATCAGTCCCGGCTCTGGGCTAATAAGCGGACAACCAGTGGGACTGGCTGCCGGATAATTGGCCGATAGCCGGGACTGATCCCTTCCAAAACCAATGACCACGAAGGGAGGGGACGTTTGCTTTCAACGACTCCTTACGTCGGCTGTTACTTTTCAAACCCGCTCTTCGATTTTAAGCCCCTTGCCATGCCACACCTGATTGGAATAGTATCCACGGAGATTCGCGTCAGGCCCATGCCCCCCGACGCCCCAAGACTTGAAATCGCAAACCGGCTAAATTCTGATGCCAAAACCCGATTGTTTTCCGCCGAGTTCGCTCTATCGCAAGGCGTGGCGGATCATCCTTCGCCCCGTCGCGCTGCTGGCCTTGGCCACCGTTGCCGCCCAAAGCGCGGATTCGCCATCGGTGGTCGCGGTGGTCCGGGGTGACAATCCCATCCAGATGGTCGCCGAAGCCATTGAGCTCTGCGGTGGCTTGAAACACTTGATCCGCGAGGGCCGGACGGTGGTCATCAAACCGAACCTGACCAGCTTGCGCAACGGCCAGGTGTATCCGGGGGAAACGACGGATGTGCGCGTCGGCGAGGGATTGATCAAGGCCATCAAACAGGCAGGGAACTGTCGCTTGAGTTTTGCGGAAGGCCTCAACGGCGACCGGTTATGGGAGGTCACTGGCTTTTCCGAATTGGCCCGCCGGGAAGGCGTCGCGTTGACCAACCTAGCCGCGGGGAATTTCGTGCCGGTCAAAATTGATGGCCTAGCGTTCCAAGAGTATCGGTTTCCCGAGGTCGTCAAGAACTGCGACGTATTCATTGACTTGCCGGTGATGAAAACGCACCGCCTCACCGGCATCAGTGCCGGGATGAAAAACCTTTACGGTTTGCTGCCGCTACCGCGGGACATTCACCATGGGGTCGCGGAGCGGATTTTGCCGGACCTGGTGGCCATCCGTAAACCGGACTTGGTGGTGGTGGACGCACTCGTCTCGATGGAGGGGCAAGGACCACTGGACGGCACTTCGGTGGTTATGAATCTCGTGATTGCCGGGCGGGATATTGTCGCGGTGGATACCGTCTGTGCCGCCATCATGGGATTTGATCCCGGTCAAGTAGAGCACCTGAACCAAGCCCACGCGCAGGGACTGGGCGAAAACGATTTGAAGAAAATTGTGATCCAGGGCGTGCCGATTGAACAGGTGCGGCGGACCTTCAAACCAGCGGAATGGTATATTCGCCTGGAAATGCCCGGCACGCCCGAAGCGGCGAAACGGATTGCGGCGGGGGCGGACAAGTTGACCCTGATCAATGAAGGTCAGGGCGGCCAGGTGGCGGAGTTCAATGCGGGACGGCTGAAGCCAGACGCCGCAAAATACCCTGCTTACAAGTCTCCCAGCTTTACGGTTGCGAGCGACCGGCGTGCCCGCAAATTACGCTTCATGGCACAGTATGTGGTCCCGTCGCTAAACAATCGCGCCGCAACCGAAGCCGGACTCCGGCGCTGGATCAACGAAAACCTCAGCCCCCTCACCGACGCAACGGCGGTCACGACCCCCTTGGGCGAATATCCCTGATGCCCCCGCGAAGGCGCCCGCGAGGTTCGTCTTCCGGGGGCCGGTCGTCAGCCTTTGCGGGAACAACTGCGCTCAATTTCCGCCAGCGACCGGCCCTTGGTTTCTGGCACCAGCCGCCAGACTACCAGCACTAGCGCAACACAAAACCCGGCGGAGGTGTAGAACGGAAAGGCGTGGTTGAAATGCGCCACGAACCAGGAGCCCTTGGCATCCATCATCGGGAAGGTCTGGGTCACAGCGTAATCCGCGGTCCAAAGGAAAAAGGAAGCCAGCCAGCAAAAGCTCGATCTCACCCAGACCATCCGGCAGGAATTACAACCCGTCTCACGCGAATACGCCCAGCTTGCCGCGCTGCCCGACCACAGCCCGACCGACTACGAGCATAAGAAGGCGCAGTTTGCCGGGATGAGCCAGCGGAAGGACATCTGGCGGCTGCGCACGCTAGCCAATCTCCAAGTCGCCCAGCTTTTCATTCCAAAAACGCCGGATAACAAACCCTTTCTCTGCACCGAGGAGGAATACCGCGACTACCTCACCGGCAAACGCCATCCGCAAAGCCAGGCCGTGGCCCGCGCCAACTCACTGGCCGTCCAGAAACACCGGTTTCACGATTCATGTAAAAAGTGTGTACTTTTTCGACTCCCTCGCGCCGCACGGTCGCCTCGGTGAGGACCATCCGGGCGAGGGCCTCGATGGCTTTCTCGGCTTTGGCTTCCTGCAAGTAACCCACGATGGCATTGACCAGGACGACACCGAAGATCACGGAGGCGTCCACCCATTCACCGATGGCCCCGGTGATGACCGAGGCCGCCATCAGCAGGTAGATGAGAGGCTGATGGAACTGCAGGATGAAATGGAGCAACTCACTCCTGTGCCGGCGGGAGGTGAGGCGGTTCGGGCCGTATTTCTCGCGGCGGCGACGGACCTCGGCGGCGCAAAGGCCGGCGGACGTTTCCACTTCGAGGACCCGCGCCACCTCCACAGCGGGGAGTTGGTGCCAAGCCATCGGGCTGGGTGCCACCATGGTTTTCATGAGATTTGCTCCGAGTTGTCCGGCAGGCCAACGATGCTGGCTTTGCGCGGAAGCACCAGGGCCGCCAGGGCGATGGCGAGCATCAAGTAGATTGCGCCCCAAGCGTCCTGCTCCATTCCGAAATACCGGGCCGCCTCGTCTTCCTTGTCCCTGCTGAGTTCCAGCAACGGCACGATTCCAATGAGCACCCAGGGGACCAGACAAAGGCCGGCGTTCGTGAGCGACAGCAATAGAGACTTGCGGCTCATTTTCACGTGATCGGTTTGATCTTCATGAACAGCAAGCGGAGGCTGTTCAACACCACAATCACCGTGCTGCCTTCATGCCCGAGCACGCCGAGCGTGAGTGGGATTTTTCCGAAGACGGCAAACCCCACGAGCACGGCCACCGTGCCGAGCGACACGATCAGGTTTTGGCGGATGACCCGGCGGGCGTTCTGGCTTAGCCGAAAGGCCGCTACGAAGTTTTCCAACCGGTCGTGCATCAACACGATTTCCGCCTGCTCCAGCGCGGCATCCGCGCCCCGCGCGCCCATCGCGACGCCGACATGCGCCACTGCCAGACTCGGCGCGTCGTTGACCCCGTCGCCAATCATGGCCACCCGTTTGCCTTCGGCCATGAAGCCGCGGATGGCCGCCACCTTCTGTTCGGGTTTCAATTCGGCGCGGACATCCGCCAAGCCGAGCTTGCGCTGCAACGCCTGAGCCGAGGCCGGACGATCACCGGTCAACACGACACAATGGACGCCCAGTTTCTGCAACGTGGCGAGTACCGGTCCGGATTGCGGTCGGATGTCGTCACGCAACAAGAGTCGTCCAAGCAGATCGCCGTCGCCAATCCAGACTTCGGAGAGGCCCGGTTGGGCGCTGGTGACGCTCGCCGTCAACGCGGCCCAGCGGGAATCTTGTGGCAGCACCTCCGCCAACCACTCGCGGCGACCCAGGAAGATTTTTCTGTCGGCTAGGTCGGCGCGAATGCCCAGCCCTGTCACGGACTCGGAGTTGTCGAATTCAACCGGGACCAAACTGTGTTGCTTGCCGTGACGGGTGATGGCTCGCGCCAGCGGATGCGTCGAGAGTCGCTCGATGGAAAAAGCCAGTTGCGCAATCTCAGCCTCTCGCCCGGGCGGAAAGCTCTCCACGGTTTCCACTTGCAGTTCGCCCGTCGTGAGCGTGCCGGTCTTGTCGAGAGCCACGACGGTTACCTCGGAAAGCTTCTCCACAGCCGCGCCGCCGCGAAAGAGAATGCCGCGCTTGGCACCCCAGGCGATAGCCGCGAGCACCGCCGAGGGAATCGAGAGCACCAGCGCGCACGGCGAGGCGACGACCAGCAAGGTCATCGCCTGGTAGAACGCGCTGCGGGCCGTTTCGGTGGACGCAAACGGCGGCAAATCCATAACTAACCACCAGAATAAGAACATCCCCAACGCCAGACCGAGAATGGCGTAGGTATAGCGGGTGCCGAACTTGTCGGTGAACCGCTGGGACGGCGCTTTGAGATGCTGGGCTTCATGGATGAGCCGGATGACTTTTTGCAGAGCGCTCTCATTCGCGGGACGGAGCACGACTACTTCCACGACACCCCAAAGATTGATGGTGCCAGCGAGCACCGTGTCGCCCAACGATTTCTCCACCGGAGTCGCTTCGCCGGTGAGATTGGATTCATCGCTGGCGGTTTTGCCTTTGACGATTTCAGCGTCCACGGGGAACAACGAGCCTGGCTTCACCAGCAGGCGCTGCCCGGCGCGCAACCCATCCACCGCGACTTCGCTTTCCTGTCCTTCCGCGTCCACCAAGGTGGCCACTTTGGGCGCAGTGCGGAACAGGGAGCGAATCTCCCGCTGCGTCCGGCCCATCGCGTAATGCTCCAAAGCTCCGGACGTGGAGAACAGGAAGAGTAGCATGGCGCCTTCCGCCCACGCGCCCACGGCCGCGCTACCGGCCGCCACGGCGAGCATGAGAAAGTGAACGTCGAGCGTCCGCACGCGAATCTTGGCATAAGCTTCCTGCGCGGCGAACCACGCGCCCGCAAGACAGGAAATCGCATAGAGCGCCACCGACCACGATGGCTGCGGCGTGAAGTAGCCGGCCAGACCGGAGATCGCGCACAATCCGGCAGCCACGGCCTGGGCTTTCCATTCGTTCAGGTCGGATTCGTCTTCGGGCACGCTGACCTGACGCGGCTCAATCTTCGGCAGCGGAAAGTCGCGCCAGCGCCAGAACTTAGGCACGGTGGGGCAGCGGACGCGCGCCACGGTCACGGTGCCCCCGCTTTCCGTGACGGTGAATCCCGGTTGGCGCATTGGCGCGACGGGATGGTCGCACCGCGTGCAACTAGGATCGGCTTGCAGCAACCGGCAGCGTTCCGCGGTCGAATCCGCCTGCACTTTGGCCAGCGCCTCCTGAATTCCTTCCGCCCCGCCGGAGTCGGCCGCCCGCCCGAGGGTGGCGACCGAGATTTTGCCTTCCACGGCCTTGATGGCAATGGCCTCCACCGAGTGGTGCTTCGCCAGTTCCGCCACGGCGGCTTGTACGAGACAAGGGAATTTCAGCACCGCGCCGAGTTGAGTTTGAGGTTGTGATTTCATGATGGGTGTTCGTCAGGCTTTCAATTCGCGCACCACCAGCACCGGACATAGCGCGTGGCGTACGACGCGCTCGGCGGTGCTGCCGAGCCAGACGTGTTTCAATCCCGTGTAGCCGTGCGTGGTTAGGACGATCAAGTCCGCCCCGACTGTCTCCGCCGCCCGGCAAATTTCCTCAAAAGGCTTCCCCTCACGAACCACGGCAGAAAGGTTCACCCCAGTTGATTTTCTCAGTCCCGTGGCGAGCTCCTCCAAGTCTGCCTCCGCTTGTTTCATTTGGGGCACCATCGTGTGGTTCAGGAGTTCGCGACCCAGCAGATGGTCAATCGGAAATTTCTCAACGACATGGAACAGGACGATTGCCGCATCGAACTGCGCCGCCAGATAGGCCGCCCAAGGCAACGCGGCTTTAGAGAGGTCCGAGAAATCAAGCGGGACCAGAATCCGCCCGAGTTTGAGTCGGGGCGGGTTGTTGGTCCGGGCGGGTGGGGTGGAGTGGCGGACGGTGAGCACCGGACAAGGTGCGTGACGCACGACACATTCCGCGGTGCTCCCCAGTAGGACGCGCTGGGCTCCGGTGTAACCGTGTGTGGCGATGACAATCAAATCCGCGGCACTCTCGGCGGCGGCGGCGCAGATTTCATGAAAGGGTTTTCCGGTTCGCAAGCGGGTGGTCAGAAGCAACTCCTTCTTGCTCTCGCGCGCGGCGAGCTTTTTCAATTGGAGGCCGGCAAGGGCGGTCCACTCGGAATCGTCACAGGCGAGCGGAACGACTTCCATCTCCGCCAGCCGTGACGGCAGTTCGATGACGTGCAGCAGCGCGACGGTAGCTCCGAGTTGTTGGGCGACGGCGACGGCATAGCGGACTCCGCTTTGGGACTCTTCGGAAAAGTCCGTCGTTGCCAGGACCGCTTGGAACTTAGGTCGCATTGACTCAAGCCCGGAGTCGCCTCGAACCCTGCCCGCCTGGTTAGGTAGTTTGGTTTTCATAGCGTGTTGTTCGGGTTGTTGGGTATCTGTGCCCCTACCGAAACCGTTTCAATTGCCCGTGGCTTACTCGCAGCCCTCAGCCCACGCGCGGCTTGGCGGATGGTTGACGCCCTCGCAGCATTTGCAGGCAATTCTGGAAGAAACTGCCTTGGCCCCCGCTCTCCACAATGGTCCCCAGTTCGCCCTGGTCCAACCACACACCCTTGCAGCTTGGACACACGTCAATCTCCACCGCGCCACACTTCTCCGGGGAGAGCTTCTGACCGCACTTCGGGCAGTGCATCCAATGCGCCTCCTTCAGGCGGAGCTTCTCCGCTGCCGATTCCGCTTGTTGCTCCTTTTCCAGCCGGGCCATGCGCTGCTGCAATTCCTGCACCCAGATATATTCGTCTTCGTTTTTGTTTGGTTTCATAGGTAAATTCTCTTTTCTGGAGCGCCGTTGACCGCGAGGTCAAATTGCGCCGCCTTTCACTTGCAACACGGAATTCATCTCCCCAAAGGGGTTGGGCGCAATTGCACTGGCCCCGGGATCCGCGATCCACTCGCCGTCCACCACCAAGCGGTATTGGTAATCACCGGGTGGCAGGACCAGTTCCTTAAGCCAGCGACCCGCCCCCAGCGGTACCATGGGCGAGGCTTCGGGCCGCCAGTCATTGAAGCTCCCCGCAATGCTGACTCGCGTGGCGGTCGCATGGTGGAATTCGATATGAACCGGTCGGGTGCAGGGGTCCTCGGCGGGCTTGGGGTTCGTGTGTTTATGCTTCATAGCTTTGTCTTTTATTGGATTTTTGTTTTGGTTTCGGGGCGGCGACTCCTTTGATGAGAGAAGCGCTGCCCCACAGTTTTTGTTTATCACGCCCGATGGCCAGCTAAGGCACTGGACCAACGGCGGGAAATAGGACCGAGTTGTAGGTTGCTTTTTGCTTTGACTCGACACTTAGCCTGGCGGGCCAGAATTTGCCGTTTCAGGTTTTCCACGGCTTTGTGCAACGCCGCGGCCAGGGTGTGATCCACCGCGTCCGCGTGGTAGTCTGGCCCCGGCACGACCAGGACCATGCGGGCCCGAAAAGCGGGCGTGGCTTCCCGTTGCCGTTCGAGAATTACCTGGGCGGCCTCGATGTCTGTGAGACTTTGCAGGTGATTGAGGTGTTCCTGCACGAGGTGGGCGCTGGCGACATCGGCGTTGAGACTACGGTATTGAAGTGTGGTTTTCATATATGTTTAACGGTTGGATTTTGTAGTTCGGCTTGTTCGCCAACAAGACTCGCGTGCCTGGCGGAGCCAGCGGGTGACCCGCTCATATTCAATCATCAGAATTCCCAGTCCGCCGGGGATGACGAACAGGACCAAGACCACCACGGCGACCAGCACCGTCAAGCCGGCGAGGGCCGTTCCGGTGGCCGTCATGGTGAGTAGATTCTTCATAGGCTTCAAGTTCGTCGCCCGCTTAGTCGAACAATTCCCGCAACCAGGAGCTCTCGCCGGGCCACAATAGCAGCCCGGCAATTAGCGCGAACCCGGCAACGAGAACCCCATACGCCAGTCTGGCTTTAGCGAGAGCGGCCTTGATCCAAACCCAATTCAGCCCCACATGCAGTATGGCCAGACTAATAAACGCCAGCGCCACAGCGAGGTGAACTTCGCTCCAATCGTCAGGTCCCATGCCGAACAGTCGGCGGGCCCCGTCTTCCTCATCCATTCGCAATTCGAGCAACAATCCGGTGCCGACGAGGGCGCAGGTTGCCAGGTAGAGCACGGCATTGTTGGCCAAGAGGGCAAGGGCTTTAATGCTCATGGCGAGATTCCTCCAAGCCTCCCAGCTCAGTGGTCGTTTGGTGGGGACTATTTTGGACCGGGTTTGGCGGCACACGACGCGGGCCTCGGTGCCAGCCAACTAGGCGTTTGAGTCGGGTCTCTGCCGATTCGGCCAGCAGATCAGTGATGGTTTGCAGCAGGACCGGCACATCCAGGGGCTTGCGCATCAAGGCCCCGACTCCTGCTCCAGCCGCCAATTCCTCCTGGCTCGCCCTCCCAGTGATAATGATGATCGGCAGCAAGGGGTTATGAGAAGTAAGCCGCTCGAAGAGGTCCCAGCCGTTATCCCCGGCGAGGTTGAGGTCCAGCAGCAGGAGATCAATAGGTTCGGCGTTGTATTTCTCGATGCCTTCCTGGACTTCCGCTGCCAGCACCACTTCGTAGCCTTCCGCCCGTAACACCTTGCGCAACGATTCACGGATTTGCGCATCGTCATCTACCACCAGGATTTTCGCTTTCCGGAGGTCGGTAGCCGCGACGGCGCGGGGCGCGGGGTGCACGCTCGGCGCTACTGGTTGCGAGGGGGTGGTCGGGCGCGGGGTCATAATCATGCGCACTTTATTTCGGGGGTTAGGCCGGGAGTCGGGAACTGTTTGGGCCGCAATTCGCGGAGCCGTTCACTGTCGCCCGAGCTGTATCGGAACCCGGAAGTGCGCTGGCGCGCGCGCTCGGCCCGGCGCTCCAGCGGCTCATGCGTCAACTCGCGAATCGTCTCTAACAGCGACGGCACGTTGAGGGGTTTTTCCATCAAGGCATCCGCGCCCGCCGCCACGGCAAGTTCGAGTTGCGCGTGCCGTCCCGTGATGATGATAACCGGCAGGAGCGGGTTGACGCCCGCCAGCCATTGCAGGGTGTCCCAGCTATCTTTCACTGGCAGGCCAAGGTCTAAGAGCAGGAGGTCAATCGGCGTCGCCCCGAATTTCTCCACGGCCTCCGGCCCGGTTTCGGCGGAAACGACGGCGTAATCTTCCGCCTGCAAAACCTTGCTCAAAGCCTCGCGGATCGAACTCTCATCGTCCACTACCAGGATTTTCTTCGTCATAGGTTTTCAACTCCGAATCGTCCAGCGCCTTGTCGAAAGCAGACCGCTTTGATTTCGGGAATCCAAGGACACGAAACGGTCTTCATTGGTCCTCCGGCCGTCGCCTCCAGTTCTCACTTGGGTCGTGTGGGGGTATGGGTTTCCCGATTTGCTTTGGTCGCTCGGGCGGATCGCGCCGTTCGACAAGGCACTGGCTGAATCCAAAAAGTTTTGCGTTTTCATCGCTTTGGCGCGGCCTCTGCCCTAACCTCTGCGGGTGGCATCTTTGACGCGCATTTCAGCATCTAGCGGGCGCTGTGCCAGCGGCGGTTGGAGGGTGCGCCAATTCAACCACAACGACTTATGAGATCGGGATGCGATGACATGCCCCGCGAGGGTGGCGGCTGGGAATCCACTGGTGATCAGTGGCTGCTCACTTTATGAAATTCCGGGCGCGATCTTTCGGCTATGGGTTCGCCATCGTGGCGCTGACGCTAGTCGTGGCGTGGGCGGGCCGGCACACCTGGCTGGAACTTCGGCAGTTGCACCAGAGCTTTTCCAACGTGCAGACGGATGGCTTCCACCTTTCGGAATACCTCGAGGCGGCGGTACTGGGCTTGAATGCAACCGTGCTGCGGGTGGACCTGCATCACAACCCCGAGGACCAAGCGGCGTTCAAGAAATCGAGCGCGGAGTTGCAGTCGTGGATCCGCGCGCACCGAGTCAACGTCACCACGGCAGAGGAACGGGAATGTTTGGGGCAGATCGCGCTGGCCTTCACGGGCTATCAGTCCCGGATGACCCAGTTGCTGGACGAACGAGCGCAAGCCGGCGCGACCGCGGCGCCACAGCCCATGCTGGAAGAGGGTCCCCGGGCAGCCGCCCCGATCCTGAAACTGTGTCAGCAGTTGAACGTCGCGGAGCGCGCGGCGCAAACGCAGTTCATGAAGGATTCGCGCCGCGCCCTCCGTTGGTTGCAACGACTGCTGCTCGTCCAAATGGGGTTGCTGATTCTCCTGATAGGAATCGCGATCGTGGCGGTTTATCGCGGCGTGATTGGCCCGCTGCGCGTCGAGTTGGGCGAAAGCCGTGCTCGCGCCGCGCGCCATGAGAAACTCGCGTCGCTCGGCACGCTGGCGGCCGGGGTGGCCCACGAAATTCGCAATCCGCTCACGGCGATCAATGTTCGGCTGCACAGTTTGAAAAAAGACCTCGCTGCGAATTCGTCCGAACTGGAGGACGCCCTGGTTATCGGCCACGAAATTCAGCGCCTCGAACGGATCGTGCAGGAGTTTCTCCAATTTGCCCGCCCCGCCGATCCCAAGCTCCTCACCGTCTCGGCCGACAGCTTGCTCGCCCGGATGCAGGCCCTGCTCGGCCCGCAGTTGGAAAAGACTTCCATCCGATTGAACCTGGAATCCGTGCCAGATATTTGGGTGCGGGTGGACCCGCACCAAATCGAACAGGTGTTGATCAACCTGATTCAAAATGCCGCCGAGAGCATGGCCGGTGGCGGTACGATTTCCCTGCATGCCCGCCGCGGCGTGGCGCGGCTCCCGGATCGCGCCCGCTCGGTGGTCATCATCGAGGTAAGCGACCCCGGCTCGGGGATTCCGCCGGAGGTGCAGCAGCGCATGTTTGACCCCTTCTTCACCACCAAAGAGGAAGGCACTGGCCTGGGGCTGGCGATTGCGGCGCGCATTGTCGAAAAGCACGGCGGCACTTTGCACTGCCGCTCTGCGGTGAATCGCGGAACGACGTTCACCATGCTGCTGCCCCACGCCAAGCCGGAAGAATAGTTTATGAACGCTTCCCCCAAAATCCTGCTGATTGAAGACGACCCCGGCATTGCCGCGGCGCTGAAGAAGGACCTGGAGGCGGAAGGCTACGTCGTCGCCACGGCCACGCGTGGCGACGAGGGCTTGGCGTGCGCCCGAGCGCAACCTTGTGACATGGTGCTCACCGATCTGAAGCTGCCGGGCTTGTCCGGTCTGGAATTGATCGAACAACTGCACGTCGCCAAACCGAAGCTGCCCATCATCATGATGACCGCGTTCGGCACGACCGAGACCGCGATTGAAGCCACCAAGCTGGGCGCCTACGACTACCTGCTCAAGCCCTTTGACATGGGCGAACTCCTCGATCTGGTAGCTAAGGCCATCGCCAGCAGCCGGCTTATGTCGGAACCCCTTGCCCTGGGCGCGGCGCAGTCCGCCCAGTCCGCCATCATCGGCAACAGCCGCGCCATGCAGGCGATCTACAAGGAAATCGGCCGCGTGGCGGCTACTGCGGTTACTGTTTTGATTCGCGGCGAAACCGGGACCGGCAAGGAACTGGTGGCGCGAGCGATTTACCAGCACAGCAAGCGCGCCGCGCAACCGTTCATCGCGGTGAATTGCGCCGCGATCCCCGAGACC
>CAIKLQ010000151.1 GCA_903828255.1 uncultured Verrucomicrobiota bacterium | reverse complement strand
GTCTTGTCAATGCGCAGACTAGAATCACCGCACGATTCAATCCAGAATTGTTTTTGAGGCCGCAGCCAACCGCAGAGCGTTGCCGCCAAAACGTTCGGCGAGCCGATCCTGTCCCTCCGAAAGAATTCTTTGGGCCAAGGCCCTCGATTCCCCGATTGTACCAGCGGATAAAACGCCCCACCGGATTCGCAATAAATTCATTCGGCATCCGTTGAAACATTTCATCCGTTGGCGAAAACAGAGACCGCTCGTTGCGGTCAAGGAAGTCAATTGGGTGGCACTAACGCACACCAAGACTGCTGAGATATTCCTCAAGCTCGGTGTAGCCGGCGCCGTTCCGGTCCGAATTGCGATCTGATGGATCGGCTGGATTCAGCCCGTGCGCCTTCTCCCAAGCGTCCGGCATGCCGTCGTGATCCTGATCCGCGGGCGCGGGCGCACTGCGAAGTTCCGGCCAGCCGCCAACCTGGGATTGCGAATCAAGCAACCGGCCCTGGCGCTTGCGAACATCGTCGGTCACGCGTTCATCCACCGCGTCCCGATGCAAGGACGCGCCAGCGCGTGCGAGCACGAGGTTCAGGAGTTCCCCGCCGGGTTGGGTTTCCGGCGTGTCCGCCAGCGCCACGGGCGAAGCCGTAGCCCGCCAGTCGGCGAGCGTGCCGCGATACAAGTACTTGGACGGCGGCGTCAGCCAGCGCTTGAAATCGAGCGCCGCGTAATTGTCCCTCGTCAAGTCGTCACGTTCCTCGAAGACGTTGCCACTCATAAAACCCTTGGCGAGATCCGGCAGGTCGCCTTTCATCGCGATAGGCAGCCGCTGCGGATCGGTCATCGGGCCGGGCCGCCAGAGATTGTTCACGCAGTTGATGAAATGATCGGCGAAGTTCGCCGTGCCGCCCTTGCTCCAGTTGTAGATGACGTTGTTGCGAAAATCTACGAGGTAACGCGGCGGCTGCTGCGCGCTGCGGAGCGTCGGATGCCGGTCGCGACAGGTGGAAAACAGATTGTGATGCAGCGAAATGTTGCCCGATAAATCGCGATAGGAGGCGCACATAGCGTGCTCGCCCTTGTTGTGCAGGCTTTGGTTCAGCGCCTCGCTGAGGATGCACCATTGCAGCGTGAAATTCCCGCCGCGCCGCAAGTCGTGCGTGCCGTCAATCGCCCAACTCAGCGAGCAATGATCCAGGATCACGCGGTCAATGTCTTCAGTGTTGAGCGTGTCATCGCCACCCTTCGCGCCCTTCGCCTTGTTCTCGTCGCCGAGGCGGCAGCGCAGGTAACGCACGATCACGTTCGTGGCGTTGCGAATCTGGAACGTGAAATCCCGGAGCGTGATGCCGTCGCCCGGCGCGGTCTGGCCGGCGATCGTGAAGTCCGACTTGTCCAGCACCAGCTTGCTTTTCAACGGAATCGTGCCGGAAACGCCGAACACTATCGTCCGCGGCCCCTTGGCAGAGCGGAAGCCTTCCCGCAACGACCCCGGCCCGGCGTCGGCGAGGTTCGTCACGCAATAAACATCCCCGCCCCGACCACCGCTGGCGAGGCGGCCAAAACCCTCCGCGCCGGGAAAGGCGGGAATCTCTTTGGCAGCGGCAGCGGTTGTGAAAAAGGCCGCGACCAACCAGCGGAACACCGCGCCGCGCACTGCGCCGCGCCGGGCGCAGGAGGTTCGCCGAAGGAAATTCGTGAAGGAGTTTTTCCGAAGCACGGTCAGTTAAATGCCATGCGGCAGGTGGTTCGGCAATCTGATTTACTCTCCGCTCCGCATTCTCAGCAAGGCCGAGGACAAAGTCGCCCCCATTTGTCTCTGGCGATTCCCGCGCGGTCTGGCAGACTGTCTGCCGCGATGAATTCACAGCATCGGAACATACCATCCGACTCGGAACGAAAGGACCGAGAGCGGTGGCCTATCCAACAAGTCGCACGTCGCCCGCCGCCAACGACCTCCTTACGAAACTCGAACCACGGCTGAACTCCCTGACCTCAACTCAAAACTGATTATGAAATTAACTCGCAGACAATTCCTCGGCAAAACCACGGCAGCAGTCATCGTCGCCGGCAGCATGGCGCACGGTCGCGTCTTCGGCGCAAACAACCGCATCCGGATGTGTACCGTCGGCTTCAACGGGCAGGGCCGCAGCCACATCAACGACCTCCTCAAGATGAAGGACGACGCTGAATACGTCGCGCTCTGCGACGTGGATGCGGAAGTTCGCGAGCGTGGCGCCAAGATCGTCGCCGACGCCCAGGGCAAAGCGCCCAAACTTTTCAAGGACATCCGCGACGCGCTGAACTGCCAGGAGATTGACGCCATCACCATCGCCACGCCGAACCACTGGCACTCGCT
>CAIKLQ010000150.1 GCA_903828255.1 uncultured Verrucomicrobiota bacterium | reverse complement strand
GTGGCGGACGGTTTGAGGAACATTCGCGGCATCGGCATTGTTGGTTCTCGCTTCGGGTTTGCTGCGTGCGGGCGTCACCGTAAGTGCGCCGACTGTTTGCTGCAATCGTTTTCACGCGCCGGACGGGTTCGCGAGCCGCGCCTTTCCGGCACAATATCCGGGCAAAGTCAGCCAATTCCTGCCCAGCGGCGCGCTTCCCGGAGAGCGAGCATGGGTCCAACGGTCGGGAATTACGTTTACACGCTGCACGCCAGGCGAATAGCTTCTCCGATCTCCGAGTCCAAACGTGGATTGAATGAAAAAAATTATCGCGGTCATCATGGTTCTGGGTCTGGGTGGCGCGGCTTACCTGCTGCGAAACAAGTTGCCGCAAGCCGGGCCGGCGGCAGGTTCGTCCGCCCGGCCCACCACTGCGGAAGTCATCCAAACCAACATCAACTTCTCCGTGAACGCGGCGGGCGAGATCGGCCCGGCGGAGCAGGTTTCCGTGCGGCCCGAGATCAACGGGAAGATTGATCAACTGCCGGTGGACATCGGCGACCGCGTGAAGAAGGGCAATCTGCTCTTCAAGCTCGACGACAAGGAACTCCAGCAGCAACGCGCTTCCAACCTCACGGACATCGAGCGCGCCCGGCTTTCGCTCGAAAAGGCCGAGCGCGACTACAAGCGCGCCAAGCAGATGCTGGAGGAGAAGCTGATTTCCCAGGAGCTTCACGACGACACCAAGACCACCTTCGAACTGGCCAAGAATTCCCTCGACCGGTCGCAGAAAGACATGGCCATCACCGACGAGCGATTGACCAAGACGGAAGTCCGCGCGCCGTTTGATTGCACGATCCTGACCCGGCCGGTTTCCATGGGGCAGGCGGTTTCGGGCTCGGGCGGTTTCAACAGCGGCACGGAGGTGTTGACCATCGCCGACCTGACCGCGATGGTGATCAACGCCCATGTGAACCAAGCCGATGTTCCGAGGCTCAAGCAAGACCAGGCGGTGGAAGTCGCAGTGGAAGCGGTGGCGGGCCTCAAGGTGACGGGCATCGTGGAGCGCATCGCGCCGCAAGCGACGATCAAGAACAACATCAAGGGTTTTGCCGCGCGCATCTTGCTCAAAAACGTTGACCCCCGCGTTCGGCCCGGCATGACGGCCAACATCAAAATCCCGGTGGCGTCGGCAGCCAACGTGACCGCGGTGCCGCTGGCCGCCGTGTTCACGGAGAAGAACGCGGAGACCGGCCAATACGAGCGCTTTGTTTACGTGCAGAAGGACGAGGCGGTGGAAAAGCGGAACGTGAAGGTCGGCGTGTCGGACTTCTTCTTTGCGGAAATCCAGGAAGGCTTGGCGGCGGGCGAAGTCGTAGCGCTCGAATTGCCGAAGGAAGAGCGCGAAAAGAAAGCGAAACAGGGCGGGCAGCGTCCCGGTGGCGTCGATAAGCCTGCCACTGGCCCGAAAGCCAGTGGCACGGCGGCCACGGGCGGCGCAGCCACGAATGCCACCCCGAAACCCAAAGCGCCGGCGCCGCGCGCGGATGCAGGCGGTTCACGCTAGACTGTGAATATGCCGCAGGCGTTTCCCCTCACCCCGGCTCTGTCCCCTTCCGAAGGGGAGAGGGAGAATCATCATCAGTCTGTCGGCGAATCGGGCGCGGCACGAAATTTCGTGAGCGGCCCTTCGCTGTTCCCTCTCCCCCGCGGAGGGGGAGAGGGTCAGGGTGAGGGGGATTTCCAGCGGAGCCCAAACCACCAAGCCCGGCTGTCTTAGCCCAACCCTCGCACCTCATGGCCCTCGTCGAACTCCGCAACGTCAGCAAGATTTACCGCCTCGGTGATGAGGAAATCCGCGCGCTCGACGATGTGACCACGGATATTGCCGAGGGCGAAGTCAGTTCGATCATCGGCCCCTCGGGCAGCGGCAAGTCCACGCTGATGCACATTCTCGGATGTCTCGATTCGCCGACCAAGGGCACAATCAAACTCGATGGCGTCATGATCCACGCCGCTTCCTCGCGTCAGCTCGCGGCCATCCGGAATCAGAAAATCGGTTTCGTATTCCAGTTTTTCAATCTGCTGCCGAAGCTCAACGTGTTGCAGAATGTCGAGCTGCCGATGATTTACAGCGGCGTTTCCGGCAAGGAACGGCGCGACCGTTCCATGGCCGCGCTGGAATCCGTCGGCATGTCCAACCGCGCCAAGCACCGGCCCAGTCAGCTCTCCGGTGGTCAGCAGCAACGCGCCGCCATCGCCCGGGCGCTGGTCAATAGCCCGAAGATTGTTTTTGCGGACGAACCCACCGGCAATCTCGATTCCCACACCGGCGAGGCGATCCTGAGTTTGTTCCGCAAGCTCAGCACCGAAGGCCGCACCATCGTGCTCGTAACGCACGATCCGGAAATTGCCGCCGTCACGCCCCGGCGGATTGAAATCCGCGACGGCAAGATCGCGGAGAAAATTGACTTAACCCTGGCGGGCCTCGACCGTTCGGCGCAAACTGGCGGCTCGCCGGCTGGAACCGCCGCATGAAAACGGCCCCCGTAACGGTTCGCAGTTCTTCCGCGGCGTTCAGCACTACGGTCGTCGCCGGATTCCGCGAAATTTGGGCGCATAAATTCCGTTCGATGCTCACGATGCTGGGCATCATCCTCGGCGTGTCGAGTTTGGTCGCGATGTCGGCGCTCGTCTCCGGCATGGAGAAGGGCGCGAAGGAAGCGCTCGTCGCCATCGGCGGACTGGAGAAAGTGCGGATTGAGCCGCAGGACATCCCGATTGACCAACGCCACCTGAGCGATCAGGCGGTGGGCATCACCATCACCGATGTCGTCGCGCTGGACAAAAATGCGCCGTTGGTCACCAAACTTTCTCCGGAGATGCGTTTGTCCGCTACGGTTTCCGCCCACGGCAAGAGCTTCCGGCCCTGGATGCTGATCGGCGTGTGGCCGGTGGCGTTGGAGATGAGTGAACACATCGTCGAACACGGCCGGATGTTCAACGAGATTGACGACGAGATGGCACGCAATGTTTGCGTCATCGGCAGCGAGACGCGCAACGAGCTTTGGGGCACGCCCGAGCAGGAGGGGAGGGAGATCATTCCCATCGGCGAAACGATCTACATCAATGGCGTCCCGTTCACCATCATCGGCATGTTCAAGCATTACGAGAGCGAGCAGGAGCGCAAGACGCGCGAGTTCGCCAAGCTCGAAGCCCAGAAGCCGCAGCCCAAGGAAGTGGTCTCCCGCGATCGCGGCCACAGCCACGGCAGCCGGCGGCGCGGCAACTTCGTTTTCCAGCTCAAGAACTCCACCGTCTATATTCCGCTGAACACGATGTGGATGAAATTTCGCACCGGGATCAGCGTCACGGGCTACGGTGGCGGCTTCCAGCCCACGGGCGGGGCGGGCGGGGCGACGGGCGATCCGCGCTTGTCCAATCTGGAATTGCGCATCGCCAGCGTGGAAACGCTGCCCGAGGCGTTGCAGCAGATTCGCAACGTGCTCATGTGTACGCATCGCGGCATCGAGGACTTCACGTTTCGCACGCAGGAGGAATGGGCGGAAAACATCAATACCTTCATCCGCGATGCGCGCCTGAGCGGCGGACTCATCGCCGGGATCAGCTTGCTCGTCGGCGGCATCGGTATCATGAACATCATGCTCGCCAGCATTTCCGAGCGCGTGCGCGAAATCGGCATTCGCAAATCCGTGGGCGCTGCCACCCTCGACATTTTCATCCAGATTCTGGTGGAATCCCTGGTCATTGCCGTGCTCGGCGGCCTCGCGGGATTGGTGACCTCCTTCGGATTGGTGCAGATGCTCAGTTCGTTTTCGCCCACGGAAAACGCCCCCGTTGTGACGGTCACTTCCATGCTGGTGGCGTTCGGGTTCAGCGTGCTGGTGGGAATTCTGGCGGGACTGTTTCCGGCGATCAAAGCGGCGCGGCTGAATCCGATCCAGGCGCTGCGCTACGAGTAGTTCGGCAAGAAGATGAAAGCTCCTCGCACAACTCGATGCATAGCGCCGATAGTCGCGGCACTGCCTTTTCTGGTGTTCGCCTTCATCGGCATCCAGCGGAGCGGAGCGCTCCTGCTTCCAATAGGACTAGGGATTGTGGGCTTGTTCGGGCTGACTGTTGGGCTTTATTTCGGAATCTGCCGGATCGAACACCGCGACAATGGCTTTATCACCTATCCCGGGCGGCGGCGGTACGAGGCTAGGGATGTGGTTTCGTGGAGCGTGGGGGAGGACACTGATGCCGCACCCGGATTTCGGCGTCATCTGGAGTTACGGTTCGGCTCGTGGTACCGCCGCTATATTCTGTTGGAGGAAGACGTTTCCCCGGAAACGTTCAACGCACTCTTGAAGTTATTGAATGAAAAATAGCGAACTGAACCACCGAGAGCAGGCGAAGCATGATGTCCCCTTTTTGTTTATCCAAACTCAGTTGCCCAACGCGTCCCAGGTAGGCCGTCAAACATGACTCTCACCACCACAATCGCGGTCGGTCTCAAGGAAGTTTGGGCGCACAAATTCCGTTCGCTGCTGACGATGCTCGGCATCATTCTAGGCGTGGCCAGCCTCGTCGGCATGGCGGCGATCATCAAGGGCATGGAGAACGGAATGCGCGAAACCATGGTCGCGATGGGCGGCGCCGACAAAGTGTTGCTCGAACAGCAAGCCGTGCCTTCCGACCAGGAACATCTCGCCGATCAGGCTCCCGGGCGCACGTTGCTCGACGCGCAATCGTTGATGAAGAGCGCGCCGTTGCTGCGCTTGGTATCGCCGGAGATGGGGGTGCCGGGCGTGATTCTGACCCGCGGCGAGAAGCTGATTGCGCCGTCAGAGTGCGTCGGCGTTTCGCCCGCCGTGCTGGAAATGAACCTGCACACTTTGGAGCACGGCCGTTTCTTCACCGACCTGGACGAGGAGAATGCCAACGCGGTTTGCGTCATCGGCACGGGCATTCGCGACGAGCTGTTCGGCTCGCCGGAAAGCGTGGGGCGCGAAATCATTCCAATCGGAGAAATCATCGCGATCAACAGCCAACCCTTCACGATCGTGGGCATGTTCCAGCGTTACGAAGGCGAGCGGGACAAGAAGCAGCGCGAGCAGGCAAAGCTCCGCCCCGCCGGTCCGCAGGCGGGCCCGAGTCGGGTGCGCGGCTGGGGCCGCGGCGGCAACTGGGCCTTCACCCGCAAGAACCAGACGATCTACATGCCGCTCAACACCGCCTGGCTCCGCTTCCGCACCGCCGGGGACAAGGACGGCATTCCGGACGCGCGCCTGTCGGATATTGATCTCAAGGTGAACGACCTCGCCCAACTCGAACCCGCGCTCCAGCAAGCCCGCAACGTTCTCATGCTGACGCACCGCGGCATTGAGGATTTCAGCTTCCGCACGCAGGAGAACCAGTTGGAGACGATTGATCAGCAGATTCGCAATGCGCGCATGAGCGGCGGGATCATTGCGGCCATCAGCCTGCTGGTTGGCGGCATTGGGATCATGAACATCATGCTGGCCAGCATCAACGAACGCATTCGCGAGATCGGCATTTGCAAGGCCGTCGGGGCCACGGGCCTGGCGATCTTCACCCAGGTGCTGATCGAGAGCGTCGTCATCGCGCTGCTCGGCGCGGGGATGGGTGTGGTTGCCTCGTATGGCTTCGTGGACGTGCTGGCCCGACTCGCGCCCAACGCCAACACCCCGGTCATCACCACGGCAGCCATGGCACTGGCAGTGGCGTTCAGCGCGGCGGTGGGCGTCATTGCCGGTTTGTTCCCGGCGCTCAAGGCGGCCAAGCTCGATCCCATTCAGGCGTTGCGCTACGAGTGAACGGGAGGCAAAGGATTTGCGCAGCTCGCGCTTTGCACAATCCAGTCTTCTGCCAAACAACGATCTATCCCAATGATTTCGAGCTGTCGAGGCCCGGTTGCGATCCACGGCGACTTTGCTGGTGGTGATGTCGTTGCGGCCCGTGTCGTTGGGGTAGTGAAGGCCGCCGTAACCGTCGTAGTTGCGGTGGAAGGTATCACCGACGGTGTCGCGGTATTCGACTTCGCCGCCCAACCAGTCCGTTTTAACCCGAATTCCGAAATTGCGGGGATCGCGCCCGCCTCGGGCGTTGCGGGACGCGCCCCCCGCGTTCCGCATTGGGCGCCGGCGCTTGCTTTGCCGGATCCGCAATTTTCCCAATTCCTGATATCAACTCCTGCCGCCCGGACTAAATCCATCAGACGCTACCGTTGCGTGGGACGCAGTTCAGACAACCCCGACATAATAGAGCTTTCTTGGCCTAACCGAGTTGCTGAATCGCTTGCTCAATCCTCGCCAACACTTTCTCCTTCCCGATCACCTCCAGCAAATGGTACAGGCTCGGCCCGGAGGGGTTGCCGGTGCAGGCGAGGCGAACAGGATGCACCAGCACGCCGGCTTTCACGCCGAGCTCAGCGGCGACAGCTTTGAGCGCAGCTTCTAGGGACGCAGCGTCGAAGGTGGCGAGCTTGCCGAAGGCCTCGCGAAGTTTTTCCACGCGCGGTTTGTTCTCGGGCACGAAGCTTTTCTTGGCGGCTTCGGGGTCGTAGGTAATTTCGTCGCGGAAATAAAATCCGGCGTAGGCGGGGAGTTCGGCGAAGGTCTTGATCTTGCCGCGGCAAGTGTCGAGCGCGGCTTTGACGTAGGCGACGGGTAGCGCGTTGGTGTCGAGCCCGGCTTTGGCGAGGGCGTGGACGGAGAGTTCGTAGAACCGGTCGGGGGCAAGTTCGCGGCAGTATTCGCCTTGCAGCCAGAGGAGTTTTTCGAAATCGAATCGGGCGTTGTGTCGGAGAATTTGCGGCAGGTCAAAGCGCTCGATGACGTCGGCGAGGGCGAGTTTTTCAACATTGTCCTTCGGCGACCAGCCGAGGAGGCAGAGGTAATTGTTCACGGCTTCGGGCAGAAAACCATCATCGCCATAGGTCGTCAGGGACGCGCCGCGGTCGCGCTTGCTCATCTTGCTGCCATCGGCGTTTAGGATGAGCGGGATGTGCGCATATTTAGGCGGCTCAACGCCAAACGCGCGGAAAAGGGCGATGTGTTTCGCGGTGTTGCTCAGGTGATCCTCGCCGCGAATGACGTGCGTGATGCCCATCTCCAGATCGTCCACAACATTGACGAAATGGAACACGGGCTGGCCGTCGGAGCGCACGATGACGAAGTCCGGATCGGCTTCCTCGCGGTCGGTGAGTTTGCGGAGCACGTCCCCGACAACGAGATCGGGAATGAGGATCGGCTCGCGCTGCATCTTGAATTTGATCGCGCCTTCGTGTTCGTAGGCGAGGCCGTGCGAGAGCAAGGCTTCCACGCGGCGCTGATAATTCTCCCGGCGTTGCGATTGGAAATACGGTCCCCGCTCGCCTTTGCTTGGTCCGGTGGCGTCGCTGGTGAGCGGGCCTTCATCCCAATGGAGGCCGAGCCAGCGGAGCCCGTTGAGGATGACATCCACGGCTTCCTGACTGTTGCGGGCGGCGTCAGTGTCTTCAATGCGCAGGATGAACGTGCCGCCGGTGTGGCGGGCGTAAAGCCAGTTGAAGAGCGCCGTGCGGGCCCCGCCGATGTGAAGGAAGCCGGTGGGACTGGGAGCGAATCGAACGCGAGTTTTCATGCGGCATGAGCATTTCAGATTGTGCCGGCCTTTGTCGAGTTCGGTCCGCGCGGCGCAAAACGGGCGCAGCGAAACCACGGCGGGAGCGAATCGTGGCCAAGCCCCGGGTCCAAACCCACTCGCCGCCAGCGGCAACAAAAAAGGCCCGCCGGTCGAGGCCGGCGGGCCCTGCGAAAAGGAACGGGATTACTTGGTACCGAGGATCGCGTCCTTGGCGGCCTTGGCGACGCGGAACTTCACGACGCGTTTGGCCGCGATCTGAATCTGCTCGCCGGTGGCCGGGTTGCGACCGACGCGGGCTTTGCGATTGACCAACACGAGCTTGCCGAGCCCCGGCAGGGTGAAGGTGTTTTTCGCGTTCTTGTAGGCCAGAGCCGCGATGTGCTCGAGAATTTGCGCGGCCTCTTTTTTCGTGATGCCGGCCTTCTCGGCGACTGCGGCAGCAATTTGAGACTTTGACAATGCGTTTGCCATAATGATTCCTGCGTTGTTTGGTTGTTTGTTGAACGTCAGCCGACGTGGCTAAAGTTACTCGACTGAGAGCGAATTAAAGGCTTTCGCCCAAGCCGCGCAAGCAAAAACAAGAATATTTCCTGTGGAATCAGGGCTGCCACCCGGGTCCTACAACCGGAAGCTTGACTTGCCTGACCGATTTTCCAACATCCTCCCGTGGCCCTGTTCACGATCCAAAATGAATTCCAATACGAAATCGTCCGCAAGATTTTTGAGGGCGGCATGGGGGTCGTCTATGAAGCCGAACAACTCGGCACGCGCGGCTTCATCAAACGCATCGCCATCAAGGTCGTTCGCCCCAACTATGCCAGCCAGAAAACCTTCATTGATAATTTCATCGGCGAAGCCAAGCTCGTCGCCGACCTGATCCACACCAACATCGTCCAGACCTATCATCTGGGCGAAGCCAACGGGATTTACTTCATCAGCATGGAGTTGATTCGCGGCGTGAACCTGGAACAGTTCGCGCAGCAGTTGGCTGACAAACGTCGCATCCTGCCGCGCGAACTGGCGATCTTCATCACCAGCCGCATCGCTCGCGGCCTCGCCTACGCCCATGCCAAGGCCGACAAGGATGGGCGACCCCTCGGCATCGTCCACCGGGATGTTAGCTTCAAGAACATCATGATTGCGTTCGAGGGCGATGTGAAATTGACCGACTTTGGCATCGCGAAGGCCAAGGGATTCCTGACCGATCAGGAGGGCGAAATTGTCGCGGGCAAGGCGGATTACATGAGCCCGGAGCAGGCTGATTTCAAGATCACGGACAAGCGCTCGGACATCTTCTCCACCGGCGTTGTGCTGGGCCATCTGCTGTTGGGCCGGAATGTGTTCAAAGGACCGAACGCCGACGAATCGCGCCAGCGCATCCTCACCATGCCGATCCCGGATTTCCGCACGCTCGACGAACGGGTGGATGACAAGTTGAACGAAATCCTCCAGCACTGTCTGGCGCGGGATTTGTCCCAACGCTACGCCTCGGCGGACGAAATGTTGACGGCCCTCGAATACTACATTTATCACGCCGGTTACGGCCCGACCAATGAGACGTTGGGCAAATTCATCCGCGAGTTGTTCGGACAGTTTGTTCCCAGCCCCAATGCCTCGCGGCATGGCGCGACGGAACTCATCGAACACACCGCGCGCCTCGCAGCCAAGCCATAGCTTGCATGAAACGCTCCGCGCCCGGCCAGATTGTCAAACTCGGCCTGCTCCAAACCCACGCCGCCACTGTCCCGCGCTCGAACGTGGCCCGCACCCTTGGCCTCGTCGAACGGGCCGCCCAGCAGGGCGCGCAGATCATCTGCACGCAGGAATTGTTTCGCTCGCAGTATTTTTGCCAGAGCGAGGACCACGAGAATTTCAAACTCGCCGAAACAATTCCCGGCCCGACCACCGATGCCTTCCAGAAACTGGCTCGCAAGCACAAGGTCGTCGTTATCGCCTCACTTTTCGAGAAACGCGCCGCCGGCGTCTATCACAATACGGCTGTCATCATTGATGCTGACGGCTCGTTGCTCGGCAGCTACCGAAAGATGCACATTCCGGATGACCCGCTTTTTTACGAGAAATTCTATTTCACGCCCGGCGACCTTGGCTTTCGCACCTGGGCGACGCGCTATGGTAAAATCGGCGTGTTGATTTGCTGGGATCAGTGGTATCCCGAAGCCGCGCGGCTCACAGCGATGCAAGGCGCGGAAATCCTGTTTTATCCGACGGCCATCGGCTGGCATCCGAGCGAGAAGAAGGCTCAAGGCGAAAAACAGCACGGCGCCTGGGAACTCATCCAGCGCAGTCACGCGGTGGCGAATGGTTGTTACGTCGCCTCCGTCAACCGCATCGGGCATGAAGTTCTTTCCAGCGTCGGCGGAGACGGGATTGAGTTCTGGGGCCAAAGCTTTGTCGCCGGCACGTCGGGCGAAATCCTCGCCAAAGCAGGTGCCGACCGGGAAGAAATCCTCGTCGTTCCGGTTGACCTCGCGCAAGTGGATCAGACGCGCACGCACTGGCCCTTCCTGCGCGACCGGCGGATTGATGCTTACAACGGGCTGACGAAGCGGTTGATTGATTAGCCTGCCAGGAGGCTTGCGCTCCCCAAAGCCGGACCCAGTTGCCGCGCGATCATCTGCACGAAGCGAATGGAAAACCAGCGAACCTGACATCTGGCATGTGACTTCTGCCCCCCCATCCTACCGCGGTCGCCTCGCTCCGTCGCCCACCGGCTATCTGCACGTCGGCCACGCGCGGACTTTCTGGGTCGCCCAGCAGCGCGCGCGCGAACACGGCGGCGTGCTGGTATTGCGCAACGAAGACATGGACGCCAAGCGGTTCAAGCTGGAATTTGTCGCCGCTATGATGGATGACTTGCAGTGGTTTGGTTTCGAGTGGCAGGAAGGCCCGGATCGTGGCGGGCCGTTTGAGCCTTATAGCCAAAGCGAGCGGATGGAGTTTTACCGTGCCGCCCTGGAGAAACTTCGCGCCGCGGGCTTTGTCTATCCCTGCACCTGCTCGCGCAAGGATATCCAAGCCGCCGCCCGCGCCCCACATGCAACGGATGACGATGAGCCGCTTTATCCCGGCACCTGCCGTGAGCGAGCAGAGGTCAGAGGGCAGAAGTCAGAGGTCCACGTTCTAACCTCCGACCTCCGACTTCCGTCCCCGGACCTCCGCTTTAACTGGCGCTTCCGCGTTCCCGATGGCGAAACCATTTCCTTCACCGACGGCCATTTCGGCCCGCAACAATTCGTCGCCGGAAGAGATTTCGGCGACTTCGTGGTCTGGCGGCACGACGACGTTCCAGCGTATCAACTCGCCGTGGTCGCGGACGACGCGGCGATGCGGATCACGGAAGTCGTGCGCGGCGCGGATTTGCTCAAGTCCACCGCGCGCCAAATCCTGCTTTACCGCGCGCTCGGCTTTGAGCCGCCAGCGTTTTGTCATTGTCCACTGATGACGGATGAAGCCGGCGTGCGCCTCGCCAAACGTCACGACGCGCTGAGCTTGCGCCAACTTCGCGAACGCGGCGAATCCCCGGAAGCCCTGCGCCAAGCCTGGCAACGCTCCAGTGGATAGCAGTTTGCCGTCAAGCGCGCTTGCCGGCGATTTGCTGCGGAGTTCGTGAGATCAAGCGACAAAACCAAGAACGGGGCGCACGCTACTCCCTCGCCCCCGCGGAGGGGGAGAGGGTTGGGGTGAGGGGAAAGCCGCCAGGTCATTGACCGATTCCACGTTCTGCGCCTACACCCAACCCCTCACCCTGACCCTCTCCCCTTCCGAAGGGGAGAGGGAAACGACGCCTATCCGGCAGACTTGCCGGCGGACTGCGTAAGCTGCTCTTTGCCGAGCCGCCGCTCCGTCAGAATCTACATTTGTAAAGATTCCACTTGACTGGCTTGACAGTTGTAGAGATGATGCGCGCGTTCAAACCGAAACCCGCACTCTATGGCTAAACCTGAAATCGAACTCACCGAGGCCGAATGGTCCATCATCAAGGCCGTTTGGGAGAAAGAACCCACCACCGCGCCGGCGATCCAACTCAAGCTGGCCGATCACACGGAATGGACCTACTCGACCGTCCGAACGATCATGGATCGGATGGTTGCCAAGGGTTTGCTCACTGCCGAGAAGGTGCGCAATCAAACACTCTACAAGTCCGCCGTTACTCCCGCACAGGCGCAGCGCGGTGAATTGCTCTACGCGCTGAAGCACGCTTTCAACGGCGCGCTCACGCCGATGGTGCAATGCCTCCTCGACACCGGCAAGTTGAGCGCGGATGAACTCGCCGAATTGGAAGCGCTCATCAAGGCGAAGAAGAAAGGGGCGAAGAAGTGAACGCGCTCATCACCAGCTTGAACTCCTGGGGCGAACGCTTCCTGAATCTTGCGTCGCCAATGTTGTGGCAATCGAGCCTGCTGATACTTGTGTTGTTCGCCTTGGACCTGGCGTTGCGGCGTAAGGTCCGCCCCGCCGTGCGTTACGCCCTTTGGCTGGTCTTGCTGGTCAAGTTGCTGTTGCCGCCAACTCTGGCCGTGCCCACCAGCATTGCGTGGTGGATTCGTCCCTCGCCAAGCCCGCAACGGCCGGCCAGCCAATTCGTGGTGACCTATCCGAACGGCGGAGGAGTTCAACCGGGTCTGAACATCTACGAGTCGTTCACGGGTGGACAACTCCAGTCGCCAAGGGCAAAGCTGTCGTGGCGAGGATGGTTCCTGGTGGGGTCGAGCTTCATGAGCCTGGGCTTGCTGACGTGGATGTTGCGGCGTTGGTGGCAAATCGCGCGCTTGGTCCGCCGGGCCTCGCCCGCCACCGAGTCGTTGGCTAAGTCGCTCGAAGACACCAGACGAATCCTCGGCTTGCGACGCAACGTGCGTTTGCGATTCACCGACCAGCCGATGTCGCCAGCGGTGTGCGGGTTGTTTCGGCCGGTGATCATCCTGCCGCAAACTCTGGCGGAACAGTTACCGCCGAACCAACTGCGCGCCGTATTGCTGCACGAACTCGCCCACCTGAAGCGCGGCGATGTGTGGGTGAATTGCGCCCAAGCGGTGCTCCAGGTCGTTTACTGGTGGCATCCCTTGCTCTGGCTGGCCAACGCGCGCATCCGCCGCCTGCGCGAGGAAGCGGTGGATGACGCCGTAATGCTGGCGCTGCGCGACGATGCGCCGACTTATGCCCCGACGTTGCTGGAGGTGGCCAAACTCGCGTTCCACCGGCCAACCACGGCGCTGGGTTTGGTCGGCATCATGGAATCCCGCAGCGCCTTGCGGCAGCGAATCGAGCGAATCGTCAACAGCGACACGCCTCGCAAGTCAGGGCTGACGATTCTCTCGGCAGTCGGCGTGCTGGCGTTTTCCGCGCTGGCGGTGCCGATGGAGCAAGCACCCGTCACGACAATCGCAGGCAATTCAACGCAGGCAAACAGCGGTTCGCAAGACAGCCTTCCGGCAAACACTCTCTCTGCGAGTCCCGTCACCACCGAAACCAACGCAGCCAAGCTGGTGGAAAGCGGCAAGCTGCTGCTTGAAATGGGCAAATTGGACGAGGCGGAAGGGAGATTGGAGAAGGCGTTGGCCATTGATACCGAGAACCAGAGAGCGCGTTACTATCTGGACCAGATCAAGCAGGCCCGTAATTCCAAGTCCGAACACCCGTCTGCGCGCACAACGGGCCGCCGGGAAATCGTCCAAAAACTCCGTCGCATCCGCCTCGATCGAGTTTTCTATGACAACGTCCCGCTCGAAGAGGTAATCCGCAGCCTGCATGAAGAAATCAAAAGGGGCGATCTGCACGGACCGGTCGTCAATATCATCCTCAACCCAAACCTAAAGGACTATGTGGCCACCACGGAGTTGCAATGGCCACAAATCAAAGTCAACCCGGCACTGACCAACATCACGCTGGGTGACTTGCTCGAAATCATCGTCAAAGTGGCGGATCGGCCGATCCGTTATTCGATCGAAGACTTCGGCGTGGTATTCTCGAGCCCAAGCAGCAATTCGGCGCCGGCTCTTTACGGGGGCGAGTTCAAAGTGGACCCGCAGTCTTTTGGCAAATGGTTGCAGTACGCCGCAACCACGGCCTCGGCCGACGTTTCGGACCCCACTCCCGCCAATAACAGCCGCACTATTCTACCGAGGGTGGATCCTCGCGGAATGGCACCCCCTGCACTTTCACCATCTGTGCAACCTGATTTGCCTCGAACACCAGAACGAGGAGGAGTCGTTTCTTTGAAGGGAACCAACAACTTAGAAAGAATGCATCAGGCGCTGAGAGGCTTGTTCAGCGCCAGCGGAGTGGACTTGAGTCCGCCCAAAGCGGTGTTCTACAACGACCGGGTCGGGTTACTTCTGGTGAACGCCACCCAGTCGGATTTGGATAAGATCGAACGGCTTGTGCAGACCTGGAACACCACTTCTCCCCCAGACGCTACCGCAGCAGCACGTCCGTCATCTGGCAGCGATCAAACCCCGAGGCCCGCAGCCACAACCAATGACAAATCTCAACCGTCAACACAGACGGCCCCACTCACCATTCGCCGATACAAAGTTGATCCGAATACCTTCCTCAAAGCACTGGAAAGCACCACGACGCTTCCTATCACCCGGACGAACGCGAGTGCCGCCCTCCGGGATTTCTTCGGCCACCTTGGCGTGGAATTGAATCCACCGAAGAGCATCTTCTTCAATGACCGCGCCGGGGAACTCCTGGTCCGGGCGACTATGCGGGACCTCGACACCATCGAAACCGCCGTGCAAGTGCTCAACACCCCGGCCCAGCAGGTCAACATCAAGGTTCAGTTCGTGGAAATTCCCGTCGCCGAAATTCGCTCGCTCGGTTTCGACTGGTATCCCTCCAACACGGTGGCGCAATTTAGCGGGATCCTCACCGAGGCCCAGTTCCGGACGGTGCTGCGTACGCTAGAAAACCGCACCAGAGTGGACATTCTCACCGGGCCGCAGGTGATCACGGTTAGCGGCCGTCAGGCGCAAATTCAAACCGTGGATATTCTCACGGTGGTCAAGGGCATCAATCCCCTGGCGCTTACACCGCCGGGCATTACTTCAACCAACAGCGCCACAAACTCGGTGTATTTGACCGAGACGATTCCCTGCGGACCGGTGCTTGACGTAATTCCAACTGTGGAAGCCGATGGTCACACAATTTCAATGACCGTGATTCCGACCGTGACGGAATTTCTTGGCTACGACAAGCCGGCATCGGCCAACAAAGTGCCCGTCTATATCAATGGGAAGAAGGAATGGGTGACGGCCACGCCGCTGCCGAAGTTCCGCACTCGCCAGATCACCACCAGCGCGCGAGTGTGGGATGGACAAACGCTCGTCTTGGGCGGATTCACGGCCTCAGACAGCGTTCGGGTGAAGGACAAGACGCCGGTCTTGGGTGATGTGCCGGGGGTAGGGAGCTTGTTCCGCAGCGAATCGCGCCGCACCGAAAAGAAGAACCTGATCGTCTTTGTGACGCCAACACTGGTTGACCCGACCGGAAACCGGGTCCATGCCGAGGTCCAGTTGCCGAAGTCCAAGTAGTAACCCGTAGCAGCGGCGCGGCAAGCCCTGATTGATTCGATCTCAGGATGGCAAAATTCTGCCAGGTCCCGCCACGGTCGTTTCTTCTCGGCAACCCGAACCCCACCCTCGGAAACTGGCAGACGAATACGAGTCTTGCTGGAAATGGCACCGTGAAGACCGTTAGCGTCCCGCTCCCCGGCTTTGGTGGGGCGAAGCAAGGCTTCGTCCGCGTCGCAACGCCATAACAACCACGCAAACGCAACGAGCCGGACTTGCGTCCGGCTCGTGTCGTTTTGATGCGAGAGAAGCGCTCGCCTGCTTTACATGTGGCTGACGATATTGTCGCCGAAGGCAGAACACTTGATCTCGGTCGCCCCTTCCATCTGGCGGGCGAAGTCGTAGGTCACGCGCTTCGAGGCAATCGCCCCGTCGAGACCCTTGAGGATCAAATCCGCTGCTTCGGTCCAGCCCATGTAGCGGAACATCATTTCACCACTGAGCACAACGGAGCCGGGGTTCACCACGTCCTTGTTCGCGTACTTCGGCGCCGTGCCGTGCGTCGCTTCAAAGATGGCGTGACCGCTGAGGTAATTGATGTTGCCACCGGGTGCGATGCCGATGCCGCCGACTTGCGCGGCGAGCGCGTCGCTGAGGTAGTCGCCGTTCAGGTTCAACGTGGCGATGACGTCAAACTCGTCGGCGCGGGTGAGCGTCTGCTGCAACGTGATGTCGGCGATGCTGTCCTTGACCATGAGCAGCTTCTTCCATTTGCCGCCGCCGTGCGTGGGCATGAGCTTGAGGGAGGATTCGACTTCCGCGCAAATAGCCGCTTGCTGATCCCTGGTCATCATATCGTAGCCGGGATCAATGGCCTTCGCGTTGTCCTCGATGCTGAGGTTCGGCTTCCGGTCTTGGTTATCAATAATCCACGACTCGCGTTGCGTGACGATCTGGTCGCGGAACTCGCGGGTGGCCAGGGCGTAGCCCCAATCCCGGAACGCGCCTTCGGTGAACTTCATGATGTTGCCTTTGTGGACGAAGTTGACGCTCTTGCGATTATTGGTCAGCGCGTAGCTGATGGCGGCGCGGATGAGCCGTTCGCTGCCGTCGCGGGAAACGGGTTTGACCCCGATGCCGCTGGACTCCGGGAAACGGATTTTTTTCACGCCCATTTCCTTTTGCAGAAACTCGATGACTTTCTTGGCCTGGGGCGTTTCCGCCGCCCATTCGATGCCGGCGTAAATGTCCTCGGTGTTTTCCCGGAAGATGACCATGTTGACCTTGTCAGGACGCTTCACAGGTGAAGGCACGCCGTTGAACCATTGCACGGGGCGCAGGCAAACGTAGAGATCGAGCATCTGGCGCAAGGCCACGTTGAGCGAACTGATGCCGCCGCCGATGGGCGTGGTGAGCGGACCTTTGATCCCGACCAAGTATTCGCGGAACGCCTCGACGGTGTCGTCGGGCAGCCAGTTGTTGAAACGCCGGAACGCATCTTCGCCGGCGAAGACTTCGAACCACGAAATTTTGCGCTGCCCGCCGTAGGCTTTGGCCACGGCGGCGTCGAACACGCGCACGCTGGCGGACCAGATGTCGGGGCCGGTGCCGTCGCCGCGGATGAAGGGGAGAATTGGATTTTCGGGGACTGTGAGTTTGCCGGCGTTGATCGAAATCTTGCCGCCTGTGGGAGGTGTAATGTCTTTGTAGGCCATTTAGTTATTGTTTTATGATTTTGGATTTGCGAGTCCATGACTCAGCGGAGAGAGTCTTGAGTTCCTGCGGCCGAAAATCAAGGATAGAAAACCGGCATGGCGTAT
>CAIKLQ010000149.1 GCA_903828255.1 uncultured Verrucomicrobiota bacterium | reverse complement strand
GCGACCCCGCGAAAACTATCGCTCCACTTCGGATTTCGGGTTCAACTGGGACAAGTGGACCACCGGCAAACCCGCCGAACGTCTCGCGCTCATCCCCGCCGGCCAGGAGCACATCCTCGAACCGGAAGACGGCAAGAAGCGCTGGGTGCAGGTGGAGACCGAACTTTCCTGCGCCTTTGCCCTCTGCGCCGCCAGCGATGTCGCGACGGAAATCCGCGAAGACGTTTCCTTTCTCCAAGCCCTGCAATCGGCGATGAACAAGCAGAGCAGCCCCAACCGGAAGACGCCGGAGCAGATCGACGCCGCCATCCGCCAGCTCGTGAGCAAGGCCATCACCACCGAGGGCCAGGTCATCGACATCTTCACCGCCGCCGGCTTGCCCAAGCCGGACATCAGCATCCTGAGCGACCAATTCCTTGCCGAAGTGCGCGGCCTCAAGCACAAGAACGTCGCCGCCGAGCTGCTGGAAAAGCTGCTCAAAGACGAACTCAAGGTGCGCTCCAAGCGCAACCTCGTGCAGAGCCAAGTCTTCAGCGAGAAGCTCAAAAAGACCCTCAACGCCTACCACAACCGCGCCATCCCGACGATGCTGGTCATTGAAGAGCTGATCAAACTCGCCAAGGACCTCGACGCCGCCACCAAAGCCGGCAAGGAAATGGGCCTCACGGATGATGAAAAGGCTTTCTACGACGCCCTGGCCGCGAACGCCAGCGCCGTGCAAGCCATGGGCGACGCCAAGCTCAGACTCATCGCGGCGGAGTTGATCGCCCAAGTGAAGAAGAGCGTGTCCATTGACTGGACGCTCCGCGAAAGCGCCCGCGCCAAAATCAAAGTCATGGTGAAACGCATCCTGAACAAACACGGCTAACCACTCGCGCACAAGAAAAACCAGCCCCCGGCCAGTTTTGGCCGTGGGCAACCAATCAACGTCCAACCAACTTAGTAACAATAACTATTTCCACCGAACCAACAACTGTCGGCATCCACCCAGATGGGCGCGGAATCCCCCTGACCATTATTTACTTTCCAATACCGCTGGGTATCCCAGGTAATACCCCAACTAACATAACTGCGATACTTGTAACCATAAGCAAAAGGGTAATGCGCATAATATCCCGTCCCCACGAGCGCGGGCCGGCCATAGTCACGAATCGCCTGAATTGCTTTATTCCGCGGACCGGAACCCAAATAGGGCACCCCCCAGGTAGTAGAACTGGCAATCCCCACACCTTGGTGCGTCGCCCATTGCCAACCAAGGTGCATATTCCAAGGATCCGTCGCTCCTGAACTCCCCACACAGAAAGTACCCACCAGAGGAAAAACATACTGAATGCACGAATTTACGTAAGTATCATTATACATCGGGGTCGCTCCACCACCAATCAAACCCGAAAACCCTTTACCATCCCAATAACCATAGAACATGGCCCACGCCGTTGGGCCACAACCGCTATAGCCACTAGAACAACACCCCGCAAGACCGTACTTCTGACAATACAATTTCTGATCCGTCCAAGCCCCCGCGTAATATGTGTGCCAACTCCCCCAGCCCAATGGAGCAACCGGGTTGCCAACTCTAACCATAAAAGTGTCACCCCCGCCACCCGCGTACAAAACCCGCAGGAGCGTTCCCCCCACCTGTAAACCACGCGCGTCCAACCCAGACTTTCCAATTTGCAATGAAACCACCGCCGGATTTTCAACATCAAAACGGACCACCGTCTTACTAGTCAGGAAATTAGTAGGATTTTGCAAGTCCATCTGCAACAATCCCGGTAACATCCCGTCCCTCAACAACCACGCAGTTTGCGCGGCCAAGCCCAAGAAGCCGCGCAACTTTGGATACAACGGACCAGTCATATAATCCGTTTTGAACTGCTCATAGCTCGCATACTCCTGCCCCGTAATATTGGGTACATCGGGAACTGCAATAACTTGACCACCTTGTACTACACTCTCCGTTTTGTTAGTCGAGAAATCAATAATTTCAACCGGCAATTTAAATGGCGTCGCCCCTAAATTCGCCACCGCTTCCCCTTTTGCATTCTCAGCAACGAGAATCCCCTGGCCATACCGAACCGCCTTAACTTGAGAAGTCTTCGCCAAAGCGCGCAACTTCTCCACCCGCGTAGGGCCATCGGTACTAAACTCCGGAATCGGCATATCCTGCCGCGTTAACGATACCAAAATGAACCCTAATTCACTCTTTGATTCTACCGGTGGACTATTAAATGGCGTATTTGACACTACCGCCTGCACCCGAGCGGGAATAACCTTAAATTCCAAATAGGCCGGCTGCGTTCCCCCATTTACACTGGGATCGTACACCGGATAGACGACCGGTCCTAGCTCGGCACCATCCCACGAATCTTCCAAGCAACCCTTCAAATGCTCCACCGCAATATCCACCGCCGTAGACGGTGCCTCCCCCAAACCCAAAGTCGGATAACTTATATCTGCGATGCTCCGAACCCGAAGTCGGTAAAATGCTTGCGACGAATCTGTGTCCATTAGCCCTCCATCGGGCGTAACGATCAAACCCCCAGCCAGCACATCCTGCCAACCACCACCAACCACCTGGGATTTCTCCAAATGAATCACCGGCAACGCGGCTTGAACCCGCGCCACCGCTAATACAGCCAACAGACTTGCGATAACAACTTTACTCTTATAAACGGACAACGATTTATTCATACAATCACGATACCAAATAATCCCACCAACGCCAATGAGGAAATACCTGAAGACCGTGTAGGCCAATTGTTCTCTCGGATGTAGGGTTGTAGGCCAATTGCTCTCTCGGACGTAGGGTGTTCACCTGACAGAAAAGTTTCCCCCTTTTTACAGCTATTGTTCCAAACCCCCAGTTTTGTAGGGAAAACCCTACAACAGACGCTGGAGAACAACCGTCAGGAACTTGAGCAACTCCCGAAAAGCATCTTCACGGGGGCAGGCCTGCTTGCCAGGCTTGGGGAAACCGTAATCGATCAGTTGCCATTTGGGATCAGTCAGGTCAGAGGTATATCGCATCCCTAGCCGGTGGACTGGCAACTGGGGGCGCTGCACTGCATCAGCGCGACGATGCCACCGAGCGAGAGTGAGGCGGCGGAACGCACTAGCGCAAATCAGCGCGAGGGTGCGACCCGGTGAGATTGCGCGGCGGAACGCACCAGCGCAAATCAGCGTGACGATACCACCCGGCGAGAATGACGCGGTGACAGCCACCAGCGCAAACCAGCGCGAGGATACCCGTCGTCGGCTTTTCCAACCCGCGCTTAGCCCGCGCCAGCCCCCGCGCAAAAAGCCCACCCCCGGTCGGAAAGGAGAGAAAGAGGGAGGGGTCGCGTCCGATCTGGGGGCCAGCTCGGCCTGCCCCCGGCTAACCCGCGAAGCCCCCCGAAAGCACTTTCCCACCAACCCGGTGCAAGCGCCGGAAGAAAACCAGGATTGACGCCGGGGCGGGAAACTGTTCTGCCAGCACCGTAATGGACAAGATCATCGTAACAGTGGCGGGCCAGGTGCGCGGGACGAACGCGCAGACCGGCTTCGGTTTTACGGCCGACGAGGGGACGATCACGAATACCTGGGGGCTGCAACCGGGCACGGCGTTGCTCTCGTGGGTGCAGGCGGGGCTGGATACGCGGGTGATCCTGCCGCTGGCGGCGCTGACGATCGAGTTGGGG
>CAIKLQ010000148.1 GCA_903828255.1 uncultured Verrucomicrobiota bacterium | reverse complement strand
TCGGGCAAGCCAAGGAACCCGGCCATGGCATAGACCTGCGTCTTGTAAAGGTGGGCGATGGGCTTTACGTCGGCGGCGCCATCCCCCAGTTTGACGAAAAACCCCTGATCGTATTCCAACCGGTTTGGGGTACCCGAAACCGCGTAATTCAGCCGATCGGCGTGATAATATTCGAACATTTTACGGGTGCGCTGCTTGAAATTGGTAGCGGCGACAATGCCCAGATAGGCGGGGAGGTCGAGGCGGGTTTCCGTCTGGCGCCCGTCCGGATATTGCACGACGACCTTGAACAAACGGTATTGATCATCGGCCACCACCGGCGGAAGGACGATCTTGCTCTGGCAGCCCGGACCATAATCCGCAACGACGCGGCGAATGGCTTCGTCGCGGCGCCGGTAACAACCCACCGCTTCGAGGACGGGTGAGAGGTCCTCGTGCGCATACTGGATGCCCAAGTGTTCGGCCAAACCGCGGCTGAGCGGGAGGGTCTCCAAGGAAGAATCGCGTTCGGGCATCAGTAGGCCAAAGACCCGGTCCTTGCCTAGCGCCCGGACGGCCAAGCCGGCGACCACGCTACTGTCAATGCCACCGCTCAAGGCGACCACAAGACCCTTTTTCTTGAAACGGTGGAAGACAGCCTCGCGCAACATCGCGCCGATCCGATCGGCTTCCTGTGCGCAGTCCAGTTTCAACAGGTCGGGGGAGAAGGAGAGGGGGGGCATAGGTCAAAAATCAATTAAGAACAGAAAGCAGAAACCAGACAACATTGTGCCTCCTCACGGCGGCTCCTACGAGGCGGGTTGGGATAGCTTGCGGGCAATGAAGGCGGCCACGCGGTTCACGTTGTCGAAATTCTCCGGCAACATCTCCTCGGGTTGCACCTTAATGGCGTAAGTCTCCTCGATAAACATCACCAATTCGAGAATACCGGTGGAATCAATGATCCCACCGCCCATAAAGGAGGTGTCGTCTTGTAGGTCGCCAGCCTCGCCGAACAGGAACGTGGTGATGACGAAATTCCGAATTTCGACTGCCAGGCTGTGGATTGTGGTCATGTGTTTGGGTGAAGTTAAAGCTACAACCTGCAAATGGAAATTGGAAAACTGCAATGAGGACGTTGGATAGTTAGTCAGCCAAGCCGGCGCGGCGGACGGCCTGATTCAGGAATGGAAGAAAGGCCCGAGCCGCTTTCTCATTTCCGGCCCGATTCGGATGGCTATCGTAGCCATCGCCGGTCGGGTAAACCGAAAAATTAGACGCCCCGTTACCGGTCAAAATATCGTAGTAATCGAAGACGGCGACGTTCGGAAGTGGATAACCCCGGAGCCACCCATTGGTATCAGAAAGCCAGTGGTTAAAGTCCCGCGCCATAGGCCCACTCCGGACCGGAGTATTGGCACGGTCAAGAACTTTTCTCGCCAGTTGTTTCCAAAATGGCTGGGGCGGAGATTTGGGCGCCAGCGGAGGGGCGGTGACGCAAACAAAGAGTACGTTGGGATATTTTCTAAATTCCTTCAAGAGCGCCGCATAGGTCGCATTGGCGTTCCATACGGTCAACCTGGGACCGGCGGGATTCCCTGGAGGGGTGCCGGCGGATACAAAACCGTTGTTGGGGTAGCAGGATTTGAACATCACCACCTGGTTGCGGCGAGCGTCGGCATAGGGCACATCCTGCTGATCACAATGCAAGACGTCCTCCATCTGGGTGCGGAACTTGGGCAGCCAGTCAAAAATGTCCGTGGCTTCACCGATGCGCGATCCGTAACCGACCTCATGGACGTGGAAGCCGGACTGCTCGAGCAGAGCGCGAAGGCCCCCGCCGTTGGGATGAGACTGGCAGGTGGCGTTCGGATCTTCTTGGGGGCCGACTGCGGCCAGCCATTCCCCGCCACAGGAGTGGTGGATGAAAAGAAGATTCATAATTACAAAAACTGCAGGCAGGATGCGGGATGCGGGCAAGCGAACCGTTTCAATAGCGGAAAGCGGAATTCAACGCAAAGGCGCCAAGGTGCGAAGACCCAAAGTCTTAACCGCTGATGACCGCGGATTCAGGTTAGCCACAGAAAGGCGCAAAGATCACAAAGAGATCCGGACGCACAATTGAGGTCAACGGGTTTGATGTTCTGATCACTCCTCATCATTTGCTTTTCCTCGCCCACGCCTCTGGGCCTCAGGGCTTCAGTTCCCCTTTTAACACTTTGCCGGCGCTGTTGTGCGGCAGGGCGGGAAGAAACTTCACCGATTCCGGCTTCTTATACGCCGGCAGACGCCGCTGGCAATGGGTCATGATTTGACCGGGATTCACCACCGCACCCTCGGTAACCACCACAAACGCCTGAATGGCTTCGCCGAGGAGTTCATGCGAAACCCCAACTACCGCCACCTCCACGACCTCCGGCAACTCGGCAATGATATCTTCCACTTCCTTGGCACTGACCCGGTTGCCGCCGGACTTGATCATCTCGCGTTCCCGATCGACAATGAAAATGAACCCGTCGGAATCCACCCGCGCCAGATCGCCCGTATAAAGCCCGCCGGCCCGGAAATACCTCGCGGTCTCGTCCGGATCGTTCCAATAGCCCAGCGTAACATTCGGTCCGAAGGCGACGATTTCACCCACTTCATCCGAACCAGGTGTGACCGCCGTACCATCCGGCTTCAGGACCGCTAAGCGCGTGGAAGGCAAGCCCTGACCGATGGATCCCAGCTTGTCTTTTAACCGCCCGGGAGGGAGGTAACTAAGCCGGGCGGTCGCTTCCGTCTGGCCGTACATCAGGTAATAACTCACCTGCGGAAAAGCCTCCTGGATTTCGCGGATGAAGGAGTTAGGAAGCTTACCGCCCGCCTGCTGCAGCCAGCGCAGCGCCGGGAATTGCATCTGTTTGAACCGCGATTTGCGCAACAGGATCTGATAGGTGGACGGAACACCGGCCAAACCGGTGCAGGCTTTGCCCACCATATCCGCCAAGACGGACTCAGGATACATGCATTGATTGTTGAGAACAAGCGATCCGCCGGCCGCCAGAAGGGAGTGTAGCACCGACAAGCCAAAGCAGTAATGCAACGGGAGCACAACCATCGCGCGGTCGGCCGGGGTAAGCGCCATATACTCGACGATGTCGCGGGTGTTCGACTCGAGGTTGCGATGCGTAACCATGACGCCCCTGGGGGCGCCCGTGGAGCCCGAAGTAAACATCAAGGAGGCGAGGGAGGAAGGGGCATTCTCTGAGTTGCGAGCGGCATGCTGGAGGCTGCATTCCGGAGATGAAAAGCCGGAAGCGCTAGTTTCGGGAATTGGGGATATGTCAAAGTCGCCTTCCACCAACAACACCACCCCCGACATTTCCGCCCACGGTTGCAGGCGGCGATGAAAGCGCCGGGATACAAACAATTCCCGGATGCCGGCGTCGCGGACCACTTTGGCAAAGGACTCCGCGGAAATATCCGCCGAGAGCGGAACCGCCACCAACCCGGCGCGAATGATACCCAGATAGGCGGATACGAAAAAGGGGCTGTTTTCCGAGCAAACCCCGATGCGTTGCCCTTCCGGCCGGCTGCGCGCCGACAAACCGGAAGTCAGCCGAGCGACTGCCCGCCGCAGTTCGGCATAAGTCACCACGGTTTCCAAGTGGAACAGAGCCGGGGCGGTGTCGTTGCCGCGGGAAAGAATGTAATCGGAGACGTTCAAGACAAAACTGAAACAGAAAGCGGGAAGTACGGCTACAGACCACAGATCCCGGACCCCGGACCGCTGACTTCAGGGGGCGGGCTGCACGGCAACGCGATAGAATCCGCTGGCATTGGTGGAGGAAGGCTGATCCAGGAATTGGATCGTCCGCTCATACGGCTGGCTGGAAAAATTCGTCAAAGTCTGCCAGGAGGCCGAGGCCAGGTCGGAACTGAATTCCACCGTATAGATGGCGTTGGACGAGGCGGCAAATTGCAGTTGAATGACTCCCGGACTAGAAAAACTGGCTTGAAGTAGCGGAGGGGGCGGAAGCAAACTCCGCTCCGCAATCTTTGCCAGCATATACCAGAGCGCTTTGCCGAGGCGCAACGCACCTCGCTCGCCAATGTGATAACCGCTACTCCCACCAAAACTGCCATCCAAATTAAGGTAATTATCGGCCGCTATCCATTCGTAAAACTTTGGGTTCCCACCCAGGTCGCTCCAGGCGTTGGTTGTCCGGTTGCCCGCGTCATCCCAGCAGAGAATGTCGGCGTAATCGAAGAGCACGGCATCAGTCGTGTTCGAAACGTAGCTGCGGATGTGGTTGTTTTTGAGGAACACTTGATAGGCGGTGTCTCCGGTGTAATCTACAGGCGCGGTGCTGAATACGACCGTGGTGGCGTAACGGTTCGAGCGACAATGTTCACGATACTGCTCGGTGGCCTGCAAGTAGGTGTCCATGCAGATGTGGTTGCTGGTGGAAGCAAGCGATTGGGCGTCTAACGCCCAAGCAAGATCCCCGTCCGGCCCCCCGACCGACGATCCTGACCATTGGACCTGATACACAGGGTCAATCGCACTGGTGGACAGATTATGCCAACTGGGCTGCCAAGACCAGCCGAAGCCGAAGACCGCAAGTCCAAACCCCTGAATGTTAGCGTAGGTGAGATGCGCCTTCGTCAGCTCAATGTCGGGCGGGCTGGTGTACCAGGTTTGTTCATTCCCACCGTATCCCCAGGAGCCATAGTTGGTATTCCAGTAAGCACGGCTGATCCGCAGGTGATTGGTGGTGGGGCCTTCCATGGGTCCGGAATCCGTTACGCTGACCTGGAGGCGGCTATCCACATTGCTCTGCAGGAGCTGGCAACCCACCCGATAGCCCAAAGAATGTGATGCGCCCAAGATATCGGCCCACATTGTTTTGACGCGGGCAATATCGGTGGTGGTCAAATTGGTGTAGAGAGCAACACAAGTGTGATCAACGATGAAAGGACCGGCGCTTGAATGCAGCGACCAGACCGGGCCGATGAACATGAGAACCGTAATACGGAATATTTTCTTCATAATGCAACCTTCGTTCGACTCATCCAATTGCCACGCTCTCCGTTTCCAATAATGGCGAGTTGGCCAGAAATGGTTTAGTGAAGTCATTGAGGTCCAACTCTTCGATGGGCCTATCCCACCAGCGTGCGGCCAGAAGCTCTGCGATTTTTTCCTGCGGAAACCGAAACCGAACCACGCGGGCAGGGTTGCCGACGACCACCGCATAAGGCGGCACATCCTTGTGGACCACGGCGCCCGCAGCGACCACGGCCCCGTCGCCGATCGTACGAACATGCGGGAGAACCAGGGCATTGCTGCCGAGCCAGACGTCGTTGCCGACGGAGAGTGGGTTGTATTTCATGAGATCATGCGGGCAGAAATGGAGCGCCGGATTGAAGAAAAAGGCATGCGTGGACTTGAATTCCATGGGATGGTTAATATTCAACACACTGACGCCACGGGCCACCGAACAATACCGGCCGATGGTGGTAAAGCGATCGATTTCGCCTGGGATAAAGCAGCCGCCAT
>CAIKLQ010000147.1 GCA_903828255.1 uncultured Verrucomicrobiota bacterium | reverse complement strand
TCATCTACGGCCTGATGACCACCGGCGACCCGCAAAAGGCCGTGGACTACGGCGCCGCCCACGGCGCACTGGCCATGACCACGCCGGGCGACACGAGTATGGTGGGCAAGGATGAGGTGGAGAAGTTGATGAAGGGCGGTGCGGCCCGCGTGCAACGTTAGTCCGCGACGTGCCTACAGGGTTGAAGCCCTTTGTTGGAGGGAGTTTGGGATCGCGGGCAAGGAGTCTTCCCCGAGAACCAGCCTCGCGCGGCCCACACCTGCGGGGCATAGCCGCTGAGTTTTTGGGCCAACTCTGCCTTAACTCCACGGCGATTCAACCGCATCGGTCTGCCTACGGGGAGAAGCCAAGAGTTGAGAACCGAGGCAATGCCGGTCGGTGCTATTTTGTCGGGAGCCACTTTTGGAATAACGCATCAGCGTAGAGTCGATTTGCGAGAAGCTCATAACCGTGAGTCAAGGGATGGCTGGCGTCGGCGTAAAGCGCGCTGGGCAGCGGCTCGGGAACAACGTGCGGGATTTGATTTTGCACCAGCCAGGCCGCAACTTCGTCGCGAATTTTCCGGTAAGCGGGACGGTTGTCTTCAGCCATCAGGTGTTCGTTGAATGGGCCGAGCACGACCATTACGTTGTTGCCGCGGGCGCGCAACAAGGCCACCACGCGCTGGAAAGCTTGCCACTGCAGCGAGCGATCTGTGGCGACCCATTCAAAATGAGTCGTGCCTTGGTCATTTGTGGACCACGGTTTGTGCCGCGAACTTAGCGGCCCGCGTTGGGGATCATCCCGGGGTTCGGACGGAACCGTGAGCGTGATTTGGGCAAACGGATTTCGATAGCTGTTTGGATGCTGCGGCGGTTCGCCACCCTCCTCTTCAAGGGTCCATTTCGGAATGCTCTTCTGTCCAAAGTAGGCATTCTGCAAATGGCTCACCCATTCGAGGAACGGGACGTTACGTTCCACCACGGCGTTGAGCCGTTCGCTGGCGGCCGCGCGGTAGCAGGGAATCTTCGGGGAAAACTGTGGCACCAACGCGGCGTGGTTGAACGGTTCTTCCTTGTCCGTGCTCAGGTCGGCCTTGGGACTAGTCAGCCACAGGAGATTACAATGGAGGATGATCTTCTGGTGACGCAAGGGTTGGCCGTAGGAGCGGATCAAGCCTTCCAACGCGAGCGGGAAGAGGCCATTCACGCCCGCATTGACATAGCGGTTGGTGACGCCAGCTTCGCGGTTTAGGAAGTGCGACCAGGTGCCGTCGGGTAGGACATATTCACCCCAGATCACGGAGTCGCCCAGTAGCACAATGTTCGTCGGAGCTAATTGCTGCGCGCGGCGTTGGTAGAGCCAGTAGTCTTTACTCAAGGCGTAAGGGATGCGGTAATCCGGCCCGGTGTCGAAGCGCTCCAGCTTTTTCCAAAGGGCCGGAGTCAGCACCACTGTCAGGAGCACGACGCCCAACGCCACGATCCATTGGCGCGCGTTCAGGCGCACTTCGTTGACGAATTGCGCTTCCGGAGTCTTGATTGGTTTCAGTTCGGCCATTTCAAAATTGGAAATAGATGAACGCGCCGCCACCGGAGGCACAGAGGCAAAGATACAACACCATGAAAACCGCCGCGCCGACCCGGACGAAACCGGTTTGTAGCACCTGCCGGAAGCGCGACTCGTAGCAGAACTGGTAAAGCCAGATCAACCCCACCAAGGCGAGTATGAGGGCGGGGATTTGCGGGTCCCGCCAGGCAGCCGTGAAAATGCGCTGCACAATCAGCAGCGCATCTTCCAGTGAGCTGGCGCGGAAGAAGATCCAGGCAAAGCAAACAAAGGCGAATACGCCCAATTGTTTCGCCAGGCGCGGCACGCGTTCCCGGTAAAAACCCGAACGCTCCAATTCGCGCGTGATCAACACCCCAATGCCGTGCAGCGCCCCCCAGATGACGAAAGTCCAATTCGCCCCGTGCCAGATGCCGGAGATGAAAAATGTCAGAAAGAGATTGCGATAGGTAAGGAACTTGCCGCCTTGGTTTCCGCCGAGGGGAATATAGACATAGTCCTTGAACCAAGTGGAAAGGCTGATGTGCCAGCGCGACCAGAAATCGCCCAAGCCGGTGGCAAGATAGGGATTGTTGAAATTGAGAATCAAGTTGAAGCCCATGAGCTTGGCGACGCCCCGGGCCATGTCGGTATAGCCGCTAAAGTCGAAGAATATCTGCCACGCGAACGCGACCGTGGCCAGCAGCAAAGCCGGCGCGCCGTGCGCGGCGGGATGGTCATAGACGCGCTCGACGTAGTAGGACAGATAGTTGGCCAGCGCGAGCTTCTTGAACAGGCCGACAAGGAAGAGCGATGCGCCATCGGTGAAATTCTGGAGGCGTATCGGCGGGAACTGGTGGAACTGAGGCAGCAGGTGTTTGGCGCGCTCGATCGGGCCAGCCATGAGCTGCGGGAAGAAGCAGACGAAAGTCGCGAAGCGCAGAAAATTCCGCTCCCGATGCACGTTGCCTAGATAGAAGTCAATCGTGTAGCTCAATGACTGGAAGGTAAAAAAGGAGATGCCCACCGGCAGCAGATACTCAAAGCCGAACGGCATGAGAGTGGAGGGGTCTGATAGCTTCACCGAGACATGGATTGAGGAAAAAACCGCGTTCAGATTTTCCACCACGAACCGGGCGTACTTGAAAAACAGGAGCAAGGCGAGATTGTTGACGAGGCTAATCAATAGCCAGATTCTACGGCTGCTGTAGAGTGCCCCCAGTGCCATCAACAGCAGCATCAGACTGAACGCAAGCATCGTAGGCCGAGCCGTTGGCGGGCCGACGAAAGCCAATGTCAGGCTGCCTAGTGTCGCTGCCGCGGACGCACCGAACGCAACCTTCAGCACGCGGTCATCGAACTTCAGGCGCGTCAGTCGGGAGAACACGTCAACCGGATGGCCGCTGCGAGGGCAGTGATCCATCAGCGCTACGAGGCAGAAATCCAGCACGGTGGAATATACGACTAGGAGGAGGTAATACGGATTCCACCAGCCGTAGAAGAAATAAGAGGCCGCAGTGAGCCAGGGCAGCCAGAGGCGGGTCTTCCGCAACGCGAAAAATCCAGGTAGGACGATGAGCAGAAAGACTAGGAACGGCCAGGTGTGAAACAGCATACTCGGGCGGTCCAGGTCAGTTCATCGCGGGCCGAACGGCGTCACTTGACTTGGCTTTTCAACGGCTTGAGTTCTGCCAGCGCTCCTCGCCGCACGCAGCGGAAGCCGCAGTAGTCGGTGGAAAAGCAGGCGTCGCTGTCCCCGGTTTTCTCCGCCTGCCGCGCCGTGGCCCGGCAAGCGTCCGCGCTGGATTTCCAACTGCCGCCACGGATCACGCGCTTCACATCCTGGCCGGAGTTCGGCGGGCCGTGGGGATCCAGCCCGGGACTTTCGCGGTAGTAGGTCGCGCTGTAAACATCCTCGCACCACTCGGAAACGTTGCCATACAAGTCTTGCAGTCCCCAGCGGTTCGGTTTCTTCTGACCCGCGGCATGAGTCTTCTGATCGGCGTTGGCGGCGAACCAGGCGAACTGCCGCAGCTTGTCCGGTTGGCTGAAATCCGCAGCCGCATCGGCTCCAGCGCGGGCGGCGAATTCCCACTCCGCCTCGGTCGGCAAGCGATAACCATTTGCCGTGTAGTCGCAGTCCCAGTCCATGGTTTTTTCGTTGTAGCAGGGCTTGAGTTTTTCCAGGAGCGAACGCTCATTGCAGTATTGTTTGGCGTCACGCCAGCGCACGCGCTCCACGGGCTGGTTTGGGCTGTCCTGCCAATGGGAGGGATTTGGCAATTGAGCCTTCGCCCACATTGCGTGCGTGACCTCGAACCTGTCCATCGCGAACCCGCTGACTTGCACCTTATGAGGGGGCGACTCGTCTGCGCTGCCTTGGGCGCTGCCCATGAGGTATTCGCCACTGGGTAAATAAATCATCTCGACCCCGGACGCGGTGACAATGTCAAATGGTTTGGCGGCATTGCTGGGAATGGCAGCGGCGGCCCCGGCAGGCGGCGTGGCGTTCTGCGAGTTCGAGTCGGGTTTTCCGCACGAAGTCAGGAACGCCATCGCACCTGCGACCAGCAGCCAACAGGCAGTCCATTTCACCAGAGCCTTTTTCAAGACCGGAGCCGCGGACAATAGTCCACTCTGCCTTCCTTGCGATTTGCGCTGCCCTACGTTGGTGGCTAGGGAATTTTGAAGGAGACTCACGATCTAGTCTTTCGTCTTCTGGAGTGGGCGGAACCGGGCTGATTCCTTATTGCTAAATCCAAACGCATTGTTTTCATTGGGGTTTTGCGATATTATCTAGTTTGTTGCCACGGATGTTGCCACGCTTACGCAGCAAAAAACTCATTTTCGCGGGTCTTTGACCGAGAGCATCCGACACGTTCCAGTCAAGTCGTTTTCCACTTGTTGTTGCCGCTGACTCTCCCGCTCTTTGTCGCGGCGAATTAGATCAGCGACGTAAGCTGAAAAGTTGTAGTTGAACCCTTTCGCTTCCATTTGCTTTTCGGCCATTTTCCAAATGACTTCGGCTAGGCTGACGGTAGTTCTTTTGTCTGCGCGCGTATTTGTGTTCTGCCTGTCGCAATCATACTCAGTCACATGGAAGATTCAAGCGTTTCAAAAAATAAATAACAAATAACCGGTGACGCAGTGTGACATGGTATGATTAACGGTGCCGGTGAACAAGAGACAGAATAAAAATTATCCGTTCCTAAAAGTAACCATCAGCATCCCTGCGTCTCTGTTACCGTTCATTGAAAAGCAGAAGTCCGCGCCGCAACACGCCAACAACCTAAGCAGTTACGTGAGGTCGCTTATTATTCGGGAGCAGAATGGAACACTCCAAAAGGCCGCAGCATGAAAACCACCCGACCCATCGCCCAAATTCTCGGATGTCTGCCGAAAGGTTTCGGCTTGGACTCGATGCTCACGCCCGACCAGTTCTGCGTGTGGCAGCAGGTGAGCCGGGATTGGCTAGCCGCGCGAGCGCGGGTTCTCCCGGGCGTGGTGGCGCATAGCCGGAAAAACGTGCGGATTCATCCGCGTAACTACTTGGCGGCTCCACGGCGATGATGAGCGAACCGCTGCCAAGCCTATGCCGCGTGCGTTCGCCGTTCATGCGGTTGCCGGGCTCGGTCTGTGCGGCGTTCTTTTGCGCGCGGGGCGACGAGGTTTACCGCGAGGGGAGTTTGCGGGTGTTTCCCGGGGCGACCGCAGCGGGTCCGGTGGCGGCGGATGCGGGGCGGGAGGCGCAGGGCCAATGACTGCGCGCCCTGATGCCAGGGAGCAATCCGCCGCAGTGCGGCGGAGCTTGCGGGCGGTCGTAGGGGCATTGGCTCCGGCGGGGGCGGGCGGGTCGTTGCCGCCCGGGCCGCTGGCCAACGCTGCGCTGGCGGAGATCTTGCGGAATTTCCAGGGCGAGTTGCAGCCGCGCCCGGCAGCGGTGGTGGCGGAGTTAATTGCTGAACTCAGCGCCCCGCCCAAGCTTTACGCCCCGCCCAAGACTAAAGGCGGGGCGCGTGTCTGATTTTGCGGAAAGGCTGGAGCAGGCGCGGGCGACGCGGCCGTTGCGGACGTTGATGGCGACGTACGGGAAAGGCCCGGCGAACCAGAATTGGAAGACGTTTCCGCATTGCCCGTATTGTCAGCACGCCGGGAGTAGTGGGGTGTTTCCGGGCAAGAGCGGGGAGTTATTCAAGTGTCACTATACGTCGTGCAGCACCGGGGGGAAGGCGCTGGACGAGGTGGGGTTTTTGATGCGGGAGCTGAATCTGGGGGATAGCAAGGAGGGCTGGAAGGCGGCGGCGGTGGAGCTGATGAAGCTGGCGGGGGTCTGGCAGGAACCCGCGCCGCGCCCACGGAAACCGCTAGGTCGAAATCAGTTCCGCGAAATCCAAGACCCGCAGCCGCCGGCTGTGCGAAATCAATCCTCCGCTCGCCGCCAGGCTGGAGCCGCATCGTGACCAGACCGGCCCCGTCACGCGCCACACCTTGCACGGCTTCACCTGGCAATTGATTCAACTGCGGAAGCGGTTGAAAATCCCGTCCAAGAAGAACGGGCTGCGGCACGGTTTCCTCAGCGCCCACTTTGCCCTGCACCAAAACGAATCGGCCACGGCGGCGCAGAGCGGCACCTCGCCGGCAATGCTGTTCAAACACTATCGCGGCCTGATGCCCAAACAGGAGGCGGAGGGATGGTTCTGCGCTTGATCTCGCAGGATCTCGGCCACGCCGCGTTGGAGACGACCTTGATCTACACGCACCTCACGCCGCTCAACGAGGCCCGCAAGGCGTGGGCGATTACCTGGGTCGCGGACATTCAAGCGGTGGGCTCCGGGGAAGCGGCGCTGAAATATCTCGCTGCGGATCCCTGTCGTCCGCCGCTGCACGAAAGCCCGTTGGAACCATGGGGGCCGCCGGCTGCGGACGCCGGGCCGTGGACCCGCGAGCCCTGTGACGACGTGGATCCCATGCCTGACTACGAAAACGTCATCACCGACTGAGCTCTTCCAGGGCTGCCGGGCAAGAAGTTGCCGCTGGCGGCCCGCCCGTGGAGTGCGCCCCGGCCCGGCCACCGCCGCCCTGGTTTTGGCCGGAAAACCAGCCGGGGAAAATCTAAAAAAGGCTTGCCTTATCCCTTCCAAGGCCGAAACTTTACTTGGGAATGAACGTGATAGAAAAGCAATTCTCCCTAAACCGCGAAGCGCCGAAAGCAAATTCGTGTCAGTTGTTTGGCGCGAGCGAGGCCCCTACCCGCAGCGGTCTGGAAAGAGCGGGCAACGGAGCCGGAAACCCAAAGGACCAGCGCCGGGGTTTCATCTTGAAAGCGAATTGGAATAACACTCATGAACTGCGGAGCGGGTGGAGTGGCGGATGTTCGCGAACCCAGACGAAGATCTCAAAATGAAACCTGCGCAACTATTGCGGCCCCGAATGACTGCTGGCACTCTCCAATTATGAAAACGATCTCCACCCTCGCTCTCCTGCTGGCTTGGGCGGGTCTGGCGCAAGCCCAAACCCATTCCATTGACTGGTCGAAAATCGCCGGGGGCGGCGGCACGAGCACCGGCGGGGTGTATTTCGTCAGCGGCACCATCGGCCAGCCGGAGGCCGGGGGCGCGCTGACCAACGGCCAGTATTCCATCACCGGCGGGTTCTGGGTGCTGCCGCAAGCCGTGCAAGTCAGCGGCGCCCCGACCCTCACGATTGCCCGCGCTACCTCGGGCCAGGCTACGGTCTCTTGGTCGCCCGCCACCGCCGGATTTGTGTTGCAAGAGAATCTCAACCTCAGCCCGACCAACTGGGTGAACTCCCCCAGTGCGGCCACCAACCCCGTCACCGTGCCCGCCAGCGGTCCGGCGGGGTTTTACCGCCTCCACAAACTTTAAGCACCGCAATCCCGTATCAACCTTACCAAGACCTCGAACCCAAGCCGAACCGTCATTATGAAAACCCAACGCCATTCACTCCTCACCGCGTTGCTCGCCGTCTGGGCGGGCGCGCTTCACCTGCACGCCCAACTCACCGCCTTTACCTATCAAGGCCAGTTGAATGACGGCGGCAGCCCGGCCATTGGGCTTTACGACCTCCGCTTTGGGCTTTACGACGCCGCCAACGCCGGGGGGCAACAGGGTAATCTGGTGACCAACAGCGCCACCGCCGTGAGCAACGGCCTGTTCACCGTGACGCTGGATTTCGGCAACCAGTTTCCCGGCGCGGATCGCTGGCTGGAAATCGGCGTGCGCACGAACGGCGGCGACGCGTTCACGCCGCTCACTCCCCGCCAACCGCTCACGCCCGCGCCTTATGCGATCACGGCGGGGGCGGTCACCGGGCCCGTGGCTGCCGGGCAATTGACCGGTTCGGTGCCGGTCAGTCAGGTGAGCGGGACGTTGCCCTTGGCCCAACTGCCCCCAGCGGTGATGACCAACGGGGCCAGCGGCGTGAACCTCACCGGCGCGTTTACCGGCGACGGCAGTGGCTTGACGAATCTCGCGGCGACGAATCTCGTGGGCGCGATTGCTGACGCTCGGCTGAGCGCGAACATCCCGCGGCTCAACGTCCCCAACACCACCGTGGCGGCCACGGGCGTGGCAACCGTCACCAGCGGATTCATCACGAGTGCCAACGTGACCAGCGGTGGTTCTGGCTACCTAACCCCGCCACTCGTGACGGTAAATGATGCGACCGGCGGGGGAGCGATCCTGACCGCGGTCGTTTCGGGCGGTTCCGTGACGGGTTTCAATGTGGCAGGTACTGGAAGCAACTATTCTGGGAGCGCGAGCCTGACCATCGCGCCGCCACCGAGCAACGCGTTTCAAACTTTCGTCACTGCGAACTTTTTCAGCGGCGTCAACACGATGACCAATGGGAACAACACGTTTGCCGGGAGTTTTGCGGGCAATGGCTCGGGGGTGACAAATTTGCCGCCCGCCAGCCTCAACGGGGTGCTGGTCCCGGCGCAAATCCCCAGCCTCGACGCGAGCAAGATTACCGGCGGCACAATGGATCCCGCGCTAATTCCCGTTTTGGACGCCGCCACCAAACTCACCGGGACTCTCCTCGCCGCGCGGCTCCCGGCGAACGTGGTTTTGCGGGACGGCTCGAATGACTTCACGGCCCCGAACCAGTTCCGCGGCGTGGTGTGGGCCACCAATGGGGGCAACCAGTTCGCTGGCAACCTCTCCGGGAACATCTCCGGGAATGGTGCGGGCTTGACGAATCTGCCCGCCAGCGCGGCCGCGGCGGCCCCGCCCGGCATGGTGCTGATTCCAGCCGGAGCGTTCACGATGGGGGACACTCTGGATGGCCTGAGCGATGCCGCCCCGACTAACGCCACGGTGGCGGCCTTTTACCTGGACGTGAATCTGGTGAGCTGGAGTCAGTGGCAATCCGTATATTTTTGGGCGACGAACCACGGCTACGCGTTTGCGAACCCGGGAGCGGGCCAGGAGGCGAACCATCCGGTGCAAACGGTGGATTGGTACGACTGCGTGAAATGGGGCAATGCGCGGTCGCAGCAGGCGGGCAAGCCGCCCGTGTATTACACGGATGCGGCTTGGACGCAGGTCTATACGAACGGCGAGCCGACCACGCTTTATGCGAATTGGACCGCCAGCGGGTACCGGCTGCCGACCGAAGCGGAGTGGGAGAAGGCGGCGCGGGGCGGGTTGATCGGGCAACGCTTTCCGTGGGGCAACAGCATCACTGCAAACCTGGCCAACTATTACGGCGACCCCACCTATAGCTATGATTTGGGCCCGGGCGGCTACCACGCGGCTTTCACAAACGGCGTGACGCCCTATACCGGCCCGACGGGGTACTTTGCCGCGAACAGTTATGGGCTTTACGACATGTCTGGCAATGTGCATGAGTGGTGTTGGGATTGGTATGGGACGCCGTATGCCGGAGGGGTCGCCCCCCGCGGGCCTGCCGGACCGTTGACCTTCCGGGTGTTGCGCGGGGGCGCTTGGAACTACGACGCGTCCTACGCACGGTGCGCCTACCGCTACTACTTCGCGCCTTCGTTCGCCCTCGACAGCTTTGGCTTTCGGTGTGTGCGGGGGCTTTAGTTTCGGCTCTTTCAAGCTTTAGGAGCCGGTTAAAAAAGTAGCCGCCGCCGTCAGGAGGCTCCGACTGTTGCGCGGGCTGGTTAAACTGTGGGACCGCCCCCTTTCACGGTAAATCGCGCCTTCGTATGCAATCCGCAGCTTGCGTGGCATGGGCAAAAGCTCCGAAGCACGAAGCCTAATGACAATAGGGAGGACCACTTCACCTTCGCCTTCACTCCTTGCGGAGTACGCAGGATACGGTACGTTTTGGCACCGTTGGGGAAAAGAGCGGATTAACCAGCCACAGGTTTTTACGATGGAGACATCGCGGCGGGTTGAAAGTAATCGGGTAATCGAAATGATTCCATGAATTGGTCAATACTGTATCCACGCACGAGGGGGCTGAGGGCGGCCAAACGGCGAGGGGAGAACCGGCACCGCCGCGACACGGTGGGGCGCCGCAGTCCCCTCCATGAACCTCACATTCGGAGTCTGCTCATTCTTGGGGTTGCCCTCTTTGCATCCGAGTTCACGGTTTCGTACCTGTTTGAGGGTCTGCTGGAGGAGAAGCTTTGGATCCACTGCTTGATTGATGCCGCGTCGGTGCTGACGCTGGCCTTCCCACTTCTATATTTTTTTATCCTCCGGCCTTGGGACCGGCACATTTACGAGCTCCAGTCAGCGCAAGCAGATCTGCAGGAGGCGAACGCGGCCCTGGAGCGGCGGGCCGTGGAACAGCGGCGACTTGAAAAGCAGGTTTTAGACATCATGGAAATTGAACGCCAGCGCGTGGGCCGCGACTTGCACGATTCCCTCGGCGCCAAGCTTGCCGGGGTGGCGCTGATCAGCCAGGCGTTGACCCAGCGCCTGAAGGAAAACTCTCCGCCAGACGTAGATTTGGCGCACTATGTGGTCGGATGCGTCAGTGAGTGCATCGTCCAAACGCGCAGCATCTCCCGGGGACTTTGCCCGGTAGAGTCGAGTTACACTGGCTTGGCCAGCGGGTTGCAGGAACTGGCCGCCGAAACCCAGCGCCGATCGAATCTTGTGTGCCGGCTCGACGCAGACGACCACGTTGCGCTGGCGGATTCCTTCGCCACGGAACACCTGTTCCGAATCGCCCAGGAAGCCGTGGCGAATGCGGTTCGTCATGGCCAGCCACGGCAGATCACGATCACTCTGGGCGCGCGAGGCGCACACCTCTGCCTCGAAATCTGCGACGATGGCAAGGGTTTGGCGGCGAATGCAAAGACGTCTTCGGGTATGGGGCTGCGGACGATGCATTACCGGGCGGGGCACATCGGTGCGGTGTTGACGGTCCAGGCCGGCGTGGCGGGTGGAACGGTTGTGACCTGCCTGCTGCCGTTGATTCGATTACAGGATCAGGAACCGGAATGGCAACTGTGAATAAGTCCTCCAATATCTCGAAAATCAGCGTCTTTTTGGTAGATGATCATCCGATTGTGCGGCGGGGATTTCAACTGCTGGCTGCGACGACGTCAGACCTGATCGTTTGCGGGGAGGCCGAGAGCGCACCAGTGGCGTTGCAGAAAATTTTGGAACTCAAACCGGATGTCGCCATCGTGGATCTGGCGCTCAAAGACAGCAGCGGTTTGGAACTTATCAAACAACTCCGGGCGCAGAGTGCGAGTCTCAAAATTGTGGTGTTCACCATGCGGGCGGAAGGCCTCTACGCCGAGCGCGCCCTTCGCGCCGGCGCCAATGGCTACGTCATCAAAGAGGAAGGCGCGGAAAAGGTGCTGGGAGCAGTCCGTTTAGTCATGCAGGACAAGCATTACGTCAGCCCGGAGTTGGCCGAGGTGATGATCGCACGGATGGCGGGCAAAACGGCGACCCCGATGGCCACCGATTCCCTGAGCGATCGCGAGCTCGAAGTGCTGCAATTGCTGGGGCGCGGGCTGGGCTCGCAAGAAATCGCCCGGTCCATGTGCGTCAGCATCAAAACGGTTGCGTCGCACCGCGAACACATCAAGGTCAAGCTCGGTTTGCAAGGCGCGCCGGAACTGATCCACTACGCTTACAACTGGGTGCATGGAAAATGAACCCAAGAAGCACCATTGAGCCTGCGAATCACACGAATGACCCGAATGGAAAACGCCGCGCCACCCTGACCGCTCTCATTCGGTCGGTGATCATTTGGCCCCGGACTTCGGTAATGGGGTGACTTGAATTCGTGTGATTGGCGTGCCCGCTGATTCTTGTGGGTCAAAACCGGGCGGTAAACCAGGCCAATCGGGAACTTCGCGCCGCATGTAAAGCAGCGGTTTTGGGTTTCTGCGTCTGTTGTCCACTCGCTCGACGTGGAGACTGCGGCAATCACGTCACCAGTTTGGCATGAAAGGCCGTCCGACTCCGGGGCGCTCCGCGGTGGCGACTTTCGATAGAGCGCCGCTCACCATCCCCCGGAACGTAGCGCTCCGGCGCTGCGAAAATCAGAACCGCGCGAACCTGTAGCTTCGCGCTCCAATCGCACGGTTCATGGCCCCGATGCGCCTCCCATTTGTGGTTCGCAACGGCCCCAACGCAGAACGCCGCAGGCGTGAGGCCTGTGGCGCGCAGGGGTGAGATTACGAGTTTTTCCTATGCCTGGATCAGCGAACACCCTATAGCCAGGTAAAGGATTATCCCTTATGGTCTCGGTGTAATAAAGGTGAAAACAAGATCATCAATTCTGCGCTACAGGGCTATTCCTCCGAAGCATCGGCATGGTGGCGCCGCGATTGGTGACAATGTAAAGCAGCGCAATCGCAATCAAACAAGACACGCAATATACAAATGAAGGCACAGACGTAATGATGAGAACACAAAACAACGAAATGCAGGATGGGAATGTTTCGAATGGACAACAACGAAACAAAAGAACGGGCGGAGGCGACATGTGGAGTCTGAAAGTGCGGACCACGGTCACCGCCTTGGTGGCAGCAATTATCCCGATTTTTGTGAATGGGCAAAATCTTGCCACGCCAGAAATTACGCTTGAGCTCAAGCCGGCCGGGACGAACAACAATGACTTTGAGTTCAAACAGGCACAGACGCGCAAGAGCGCCTTCCTGAAACGGCAAGAGGCAATTCAAAGGATGGAGGCGCAAAATCATGGACAACCAATCCCCGAGCCGAGCATCCCGGCCATTACCACGAAAGCCACTACCAAGTCCACTGTTCCCCCGCCCCCCGCTACCTCCGTGCAGCCGCCGGTCGGGATGGGGGTAAACCGGGCCGTGGACATCAACCTCCCCAACTTCGCCAACAGCCCGAACCTGAGAAAGTTCGTGAACGGTTTGCCCGGACTTGGGAGTTCAGCAGCCAACAACCTCGGGCAGTACATCCCGGTGGCCGTTGCCGACACCACCACCTATCCGGGATCCGATTACTACGAGATCGCGCTGGTGGAGTACACTGAGAAAATGCACTCCGACCTTCCCCCGACCACGCTCCGGGGGTATGTGCAGAAGAATGGTGGCGACCCCAATCCCCATTACCTCGGCCCAGTCATCGTCGCCCAAAAGGATCGACCAGTGCGGATTAAGTTCACGAATTTGCTGCCCACCGGCGCCGGGGGCGACCTCTTCCTGCCGGTGGATACCACCGTCATGGGCGCCGGTATGGGTCCGCTGGGCATGAATGTTACCCCGGGCAACCCCGTGAACTACACGCAGAACCGCGCCACCTTGCACCTCCATGGCGGCCGGAGC
>CAIKLQ010000146.1 GCA_903828255.1 uncultured Verrucomicrobiota bacterium | reverse complement strand
GAGCGCGTGATGCAGGACGAGGGCCTGGCCCGGCGGTTGATCGCGCAATTCCTGGAAGATTTGCCGGGCCAGATTCGGCAGTTGCAGACCTATGCGACGGCCGGGGAGACCGAGCGGGTTCGCGAACAAGCCCACCAAATCAAAGGCGCGTGCGCGGTAGTAAGCGGCGAAGCCCTGCGCGCCCTCGCCGCCGTGCTGGAAGCCGCCGGAAAAACGGGCGACCTGGCCACGATCACCGCCCGACTCCCGGAAGTGGCGGCGCAGTTCGTGGCGTTGCAGGAGGCCCTGAAGGGTTTGACCTAGTCATGAACCGGGACTCAAAGCCCAAGGTTAATTCAAAAGTGCGGCGCGGAACCGCAGCTACTTAACGAGTCCGTGTTGGAGGGCATAGCGGGCGATTTCCACACTGCCGGAGAGGCGCAGTTTTTGGCCGAGCCGCACCCGATACGTGGAAATGGTTTTCTCACTCAACTCCAGTTCCAACGCGATTTCCTTGATGCTGTGGCCCAGGGCCACGAGGCGGAGCACTTGGAATTCGCGAACGGACAACCCCTCGTGCAGAGAGATCTCACTGTCCCCGCCGAGTTGGAACACTAATTTCTGGGCGAACTGGTTGGAGACGTATTTGCCACCCGCCAGCACTTTCTGGATGGCGACGAGTAGTTCGGCGCCGGCGCTGGCCTTGCTGACGTAGGCGGAGGCGCCCAGCTTGAAGGCGCGCACCGCAAATTCCGACTCCGGGTACATGCTTAATACCAGCACGGGGGTGCTGGGGCAGATGCGCTGCGCCGCGGCCAAAACCTCCAAGCCGCTGCGGCCGGGGAGGTTGATGTCTAATAACACCAGGTCCCAGGTGGAGCCCTTTAAGAGAGTGATGGCGCCGGCGGTTTCCTGGGCTTCAGTGATGCCCGCGGCGGGGTATTCCTGACTCAGCAGGTCGCGCACCCCCCGCCGAACCACTTCATGATCGTCAACGAGAAGAATGTTCATGGCATTGGTTTGTCCTTGATCAAGCGGGGCCCAACTGGCGGTCAGGCTCGCCCGCGGGCGCGGGGCAGATGGGAAGCCGGAAGGTGGCCACAGTGCCGCCCGCTTCTCCCCGGGCCATCATGGCGGTGCCGCCCCCCAGGCGGACGCGCTCCTGCATGCTGAGGAGGCCGAGCGAGTGGGGGTTTTGCAAGTCGGCTTGGGTGATGCCCTTACCGTCGTCGCGCACCTCTAGCCGCCCCCAACCATCCGCCAATTCAAACTGCACCGTCACGGTCCGCGCGGCGGCGTGCCGCGCTACGTTCGTGAGGGCTTCCTGAAACACCCGGAAGAACGTGGTGGCGGTTTCCGCCGGTACGGACGGATCGAGTTCCGGGGTGGACAGTTGGCAGGCGATGCCCGTGCGGTCCTGGAAGCGATCCAATTCATTGCGGAGCGCGGCGGTGAGGCCGATGTGCCCCAGCACGTCCGACCGCAACTCCAGGGCAATGCGTTGGACGGTGGTGATGACGTCGTCCACCAAGCCTTCCGCCGAAACCACTTTTTCCAGCAGGCTGTTGCGGTTACTAACCTTTTCCCAGTAGCGCTCAATCCAGCTTAGATCCAACTTCAAACCTGTGAGTTGCTGGCCCAGTTCATCGTGAATTTCGCGGGAGATCCGCATGCGTTCGTCCTCGCGCAGGGTCTGCTGCCGCGCCAGCAAGGCGCGCAATTGTTCCCGCGATTGGCGCAACTCTTCCTCCACCCGCTGCCGCTCGGCGACGTCCTGCTCCAATTGTTCCACCTTGCACTCCAGTTTGCGGACCAACGCCTCGCTGTACAACTTGAGGTAAGCTAACTCGGCGGTTTCCGACGCGGCGACCGGTGGGCGGGTGGGGGGCAACGCGCTCCCCGCTTGCGTTGGGACGGTAAGGGGCCGTTGGGCTTGCTGGAGTACCGTCCGGATGGTTTCCAGCAGCACCGCCGGGGACTGGGGTTTGGCTAAGAACCCTTCAGCCCCCAGGCCGAGCGCAAAACTCCGGTCGCGGCCGTCGGTGTAGGTGGCGGTGTAAAACATGAAGGGGATGCCCTTCAGTCGCGCGTCCTGTTTCCATTCCCGGCACAGCGCAAAGCCGTCCATGATCGGCATGAGGATGTCACTGATGACCAAGTCGGGCGGGGTTTGGCGGGCCTTGCTTAGGGCCTCCTCGCCATTTGCGGCGGTCTCGATTTGATAGCCGTTGAGGCCCAGAAGCACTTGGAGCACTTCCAGGTTTTCCTCCAAATCATCTACGATGAGAATGGTCATACCCAAGGCCCGGGGTTACTGGGTAGCGGCCCCCGGCAATGTAAACCAAAAGGTGCTACCTTGGCCCAGTTCACTCTCTAGGCCGATCTGGCCGCCGTGGGCTTCCACCGCCAGTTTGCAAAATGCCAACCCCAGCCCGGTGCCGGCGACCTTGTCGCGCAATTCCACCTGGCTGAATTTTTCAAAGACTTTTTGGTGGAATTCCCGGGGGATGCCGCGCCCATTATCGGTCACGGACACGCGGGCGGCAGCCTCATCCGCCACCAACGCCAACTTGATCGTCCCATTCGGCGCGGTGTGCTTAAAGGCGTTGAAGAGGAGGTTGCCCACCACTCGGCCCACGATATCCTCATCGTAAACCGTTTGGAACGAGGTCGGAAGCTCCAGGTGAACCATGCGGGCCCCAGCCAATGCGGCAATGGCTTCCGCGCTGGTTCGCAACGTGACGACCAGATCATGGGCCGTTCTTTGAGTGGGCATCTGGCCGGCTTCCAAGCGGGCGACGTCGAGGAGCGTGGCGATCATCCTTTGGACCTTGTGGCAGGCTTTGCTCGAGTTCTCCAGCAGGACCGCCACTGTGGCCGGGGCCACCGGGGAGGTCTGTTGTAAGATGTCCAAGCCCGTTTGGATGGCGGCCAGCGGACTGCCAATGTCATGCACGATCATGGCAACCAGGTTTTCGCTGAGGCGCTGATATTCTTTGAGTTTGGTGAGCCGGGCTTGCAACTGGCGTTCCTGCCGGCAGAGGGCTAGATGGGTGCGGACCCGGGCTTCCACTTCCTCGAACTGAAAAGGCTTGGTCACATAATCCACGCCCCCCACGCGGTACGCCTTGACCTTGTCTGCCACTTCGTCCAAGGCCGTGATGAAAATGATCGGGATGCCCTTCAAGGCTTCATCCGCCTTCATCCTCTCGCAGACCTCGAAGCCGTTCATGCCCGGCATGTTGATATCGAGCAGAATGAGATCCGGCGGTTCGTGGCGGGCCGTCTGCAATGCCAGCTCGCCGGAAGTCACCGGGCGGACTTTGAAATCGCTTTGCCGGAACATGCCCGCCAGCAACTGGAGGTTCACCGGCGAGTCGTCAACGATCAATAGGTTAGGGAGCGGCTCCGGGGGCGTTCTCATTTTGGCACATTCACTATGACTATGTTCGACACCCCAACATTTGAGGGTTTTGCGCCGCCAGCGTCAACGATTATCCTTCCGCCGCCGCTCAAGCGGGGGTTGGGACACCGGACGCCAGGGAGCTCCCCCCAGGCGCGGGGCGGCCGGTTCAAGGGGTCGGGAGTTTATCCAGGGTCAAAAATTGCCGAATCGTTTTCAAACGCACCGTCATCTGGATGCCTGGAGGATTGAGATTCTCCACGACCACCGTCCCACCGTAGAGCCGCACGATCCGTTCGGCCAAGGCGGGCGCGAGATCCAAATCCCCGCCGGAAGCGATCGGGTTGGCGATCTTCATCAGGCTGAAAAAGTTCGGCAAGGCCACCGCTGGAATCGTCCGCCCCTCCGCCGTGATAATCAGGCTGATTTCCTCGGGTGCGACCACTTTGGTCAAATGTACGGTCGTGCCCGGGTTGGCAAACTTGACGGCCGTCTCGAGCAAGGATTGGAACGCCCGCACCAGACTGTCGAACGCGCCCCGCACCTGACCCAAGCCCAGCGGCGGGAGGGACAGGCGCACCTTCCGCGAGTCGGCGAGGGGCAGGGCATGGCCTTGAGCGTGGTTCACCACTTGTTCCAACCAGCAGGGGGACTCCGAATTGGTGCCGGTGCGCGTGCCGATCTCCGTCAGCAGTTCCGCGTCGGCAATCAGCGTGACGAGGCGCTTCCGGTTTATGGCATACATTTCTGCCAGTTCCGGGTAATCCACGGCCCCAGGTTCCTTGGCGTATTTGTCCAGGACGATTTCCGTCGTGCTGAAGATGCCGCAGAGCGGGGTGCGCAATTCGTGGGAGAGGAGGCTCAGGAAATCGCTCTTGGCCTGATCGAGCACGGCCAGGCAGGCGTTGGCCGCGACCAACTCGCGGGTCCGCAAGGCCACCTCTCCCTCCAGCCGTTCGTTGTGCAATTCCAACTGCCGGCGCAGGCGGGCCAGTTCCAAGTGGGTGCTCACCCGGGCCTCGACCTCTTCGATCTGGAACGGCTTGGTCACATAATCCACGCCCCCAAGTGCGAAGCCCTTGACCTTGTCACTGGCTTCATTGAAGGCGCTGATAAAGATGACGGGCGCGGCACGCAAATTGGGATCGCGCTTCAACTCTTCGCAAACCTGGTAGCCGTCCATTTCCGGCATGTTGAGGTCGAGCAGGATGAGGTCCGGGGCCAGGACGTGGGCGGCCGCCAAAGCTAGTTTGCCGGAGGTTACCGGGCGGACTTTGTAGCCGCGGGTTTGGAGCACGCCCATCAATACACTGAGGTTTTCCGGTTGATCATCCACAATCAGAATGTCGGCCGGGAGTGGCAAGGTGGGGTCAGTAGTCATAAGCGGGGGATTCCTGAGAGGTGGATAGCTGTTATTTTTAGGATAAAATTCCGTTCCGTAATTTAGCTTCCCGCGGCGCCCATCAAGCTCCAATGGACGGCGGGGGACCGATCAACTCCGGCCCCCGCGCGCGCAGTGCCGCGACGGCCCATAGTGGGCCAGAATCCGCGTCCCTGGCAAGGCCCGTCCGCCGGCAGTCCCCCGGCGGACTTTGAAAGTTCCTTGGGGAACTCGCGCGCCGGCAACTGGAGGTTGCCCGCCGCGGCGGCAACGCCCAATAGGTTGGCGCTAGGCTCACGCGGGGAGGGCTCCAAACATACGGTCAGGCGGATCCCCGGGGGATCGAGGTTCTCCACGGAAACCGTTCCCCCGGAGAGCCGTAAAATTCGCTCGGCCAAGGCGGGGGAGAGATCCAAATCCACGCCGAGAGCGATTGGGTTGGCGGTCACCATCAGACTGAAGAAGCGCGGCAGGCCCTCCGGCGGAATCGTCCACCCCTCGGCCTCGATGATCAGGCTGCTGGCTGGGGACTTTAACGCTTTGGCCAAGCGCACGGTCGTGCCCGGCTTCGCGAGCTTGGCGGCCGTTTCGAACAGGGATTGGAACGCCCGCACCAGCCCAGCGGAGGAACCCCGCACCCAGCCCAAGCCCAGCGGCGGGGGGGACAGTTTCACGTTCCGCGAATCGGCAAGGGGAAGCGCCAGCCGCAAGGCTTGGTTCACGACCGGCTCCAACTCGCATTGGGTCGCCGGATTGGTGCTGGGGTGCAAACCGATCTCCGTCAGCAGTTCCGCGTCCTCAATCAGCGTGAGGACTCGTTTCCGGCCGAGGCCAAACACCCGGGCCAGCTCCGACTGTTCTGCGGCCCCAGGTTCTCGGGTGTAATTGTCCAGGATGATTTCCGCCGTGCCGATGACTCCGCAGAGCGGGGCGCGCAGCTCATAAGCGATGAGTTTCAGGAAATCGCTCTTGGCCTCGTCCAGCACCGACAGCCGGGTGTGCGCTGCGGCTAACTCGCAGGTCCGCACGGCCACCTCTTCCACCAGCCGTTCGTTGTGCCGCTCCAACTGGCGGCGCAGGTGGGCCAGTTCCAAGTGGGTACTCACCCGGGCCTCGACCTCTTCGATCTGGAACGGCTTGGTTACATAATCCACGGCCCCAAGTCCGAAGCCTTTGACCTTGTCACTGGCTTCGTTGAAGGCGCTGATAAAGATGATCGGAATGGGGCGCAAGTTGGGATCGGCACGCAACGCGACGCAGACCTCGTAGCCGCTCATTTCCGGCATGTTGATGTCGAGCAGGATGAGATCCGGGGGCTGGACGCGGGCGGCGGCCAAAGCCAGTTTGCCCGAGTTGACCGGGCGGACTTTGTAGCCGCGGGCCTGGAGCACGCCCATCAATACACTGAGGTTTTCCGGTTGATCATCCACCACCAGGACGTCGGCGCCGCTAAGAAAATTTGAATCATCTATCATAAAGTCTAGGTGGGTGGGAGTGCCGGAGCGGGCTTCAAGCGCACCGTCAAGCGGATGCCGGGGGGATTGAGATTTTCCACGCCCACCTGGCCCCCGTAAAGCCGCAGAATCCGCTCAGCCAAAGCGGCCGCCAGATCCAAATCCACGCCCAAGGCCACGGGATTGAAAGTATCCAGAAGGCTGAAAAAGCGCGGGAGCGCATCCGCCGGAATCGTCCATCCATCGGCCTCAATCAGCAGGCTGCTGGCTTCGGACGTGGGGGCTTTCCGCAACCGCACGGTGGCCCCGTCGTTCGCAAACTTGACGGCCGTTTCAAACAACGATTGGAACGCCCGCGCCAGGCTTTCAAAGGAGCCGCGCACCAAGCCGAACCCCACCGGCGGGGCGGGCAGTCTGACATTCCGGGAAACGGCAAAGGGCATCGCGAGCAACCAGGCGCGATTCACTACCTGCTCCAAGTCGCATTGGTCCGCCTCGGCGCCGGTCTGCAAATCAACCTTCATCAGCAACTCGGCGTCCGCAATCAGCTTGAGGAGTCGTTTCCGGCTTTGGGCATACATCCGAACCATTTCCAAATGATCCACGTTGCCCGGGGCTTCGGTGTATTTCTCCAGGTTGATTTTGGCGTACTTGTCCAGGATGATTTCCGCGGTGCCAAAGACTTCGCTGAGCGGGGCATTCAACTCATAGGCGATGAGGTTCAGGAAATCGCTCTTGGCCTGGTCGAGCACGGACACGCGAGCATAGGCCTCGACCAACTCCCTGGTCCGCAGCGTCACCTGCTGCTCCAGCCGTTCATTGTGTTGCTCCAACAGCTCGTTGTGTTGCTCCAGAAGCTTGCTGTGCTGCTCCAGATGCCGGCGCAGGCGGGCCAGTTCCAATTGGGTGCTCACGCGCACTTCCACCTCGGCGATCTGAAACGGTTTGGTCACGTAATCCACGCCCCCAACCTCAAAGCCCTTGACCTTGTCACTGGCTTCGTTGAAGGCGCTGATAAAGATGACGGGGATGGCGCGCAAAGCGGGATCGGCGCGCAACTCGGCGCAGACCTCGTAGCCGCTCATTTCCGGCATGTTGATGTCCAGCAGGATGAGATCGGGCGCCAGGACGCGGGCGGCGGCCAAAGCCAGTTTGCCCGAGTTGACCGGGCGGACTTTGTAGCCGCGGGCCTGGAGCACGCCCATCAATACACTGAGGTTTTCCGGTTGATCATCCACCACCAGAATGTTGGCCGAGAGCGGGGAGACTCGGTCCGGTTGAGAGTTTGGGTCAGCAGTCATAAACGGGGAATTCATTGGGGTCCTTTGTAGTTTTCTATTTCCGAAGCGGTGCTTTCAAAACTCCGGAGCCGCCGCCGTCCGGCGGCGCCCACCACGGAATTTGAGCGCGCACTTACGGCCGCAGCTACGACTTTGAAAGCCGTTCAGAATAAAATTCCGTTCCATAATCTAGTTCGGCTTCCCGGGGCGAAAATCAAGCTCCGGTGGGCGCCGGCGGGCCGAGTAATTGCTGCACCATCGCGATCAGGTCCTCGACATCAAATGGCTTGGCCAGAATCCGCGCCGCGCCGCAGTTGCGAGCAATATCGAGATAACCTTCCGGCCGCATCCGCCCGCCGCCGGACATGGCGATCACCGGCAGCTTGGGATGGCTCTTGCGCAGGGATAGAATGAGCGCAATGCCCTCCATATCCGGCATCACGAGGTCGGTGATGACCAAGTCCGCCGGTGCGCTGGCGAGTAACTTCAAGGCGGCCCCGCCTTCGCCAGCTTCGCGGACTCCATAGCCCGCCCGCTCCAAGCTGCGGCGGATGACGGAGCGCACGGCTTCGTCATCGTCAACGACCAGGATGTGTTGTTTGGGAAGTGGGGTTGTCGGAGTCATAGTTGGGTCGGGGTTATCTCGATTCGTTGCTCATCTGGGGCCGGGTCTTGCGGTATTCTTTCCGGTTGGCGACCGAGCAACTGTTGCACCAGCGCGAGCAGTTCTGCGATCTCAAATGGCTTGGTCAGAATCTGCGTCGCCCCACAGTTCTTGGCCACACTGAGGTAAACTTCCGGCTGCAACCGCCCGCCGCCGGACATGGCGATCACCGGCAGCTTGGGATGGCGCTTGCGCAGGGTAATGAGGAGTTCAACGCCCTCCATATCCGGCATCACGATGTCGGTGATGATCAAGTCCGGCAGCGCGCTGGCGAGTAACTTCAGAGCCGCCCCGCCTTCGCCAGCTTCGCGGACTTCATAACCCGCCCGCTGCAAGTGGCGGCGGAGGATGGAGCGCACGGATTCGTCGTCGTCAACGAGCACGAGGTGTTGTTTGGGGAGCGGGGTTGGCGGGGTCATAGCTGGGCCAGAGTTATCGCGGTTCAGTGAGCACCTGATGCAGGGTTTTGCTCAATTCTTCGATGTTATTGGGTTTGTAAAGAAAGTGGCAGATGCCGATGCGGCGCGCTTGTTCTTTCACTGGCTCGGTGATGTAGCCGGAACAAAGCAAGACGGGAACGTCGGGCCGTAACGTGAGGAATTCCTGGGCAACGTCCAAGCCGGAAATCCCGGGCAAGTTCAAGTCCGTGATGACGACATCGAACTGGCCGGGGGCGGCGCGGAAAGCCTGCACCGCTTCCGCCGCCTGCGTGAAGCCGGTAACGCGGTAACCCAGCCGTTGGAGCAGGCGCTTGCCGAGGCGGACCAAGGCTTCCTCGTCGTCGAGGAAAAGGATGTGCTTCCCCTGCCCTAGCGGCGCCGGCTCTGCGGGGGCCGTTTCGGCGGCGGCAGTCGCGATGCTGGCGGCGGGAAAATACACTTGGAAGGTCGCGCCCTGTCCCGGCTCACTCACCACGGTGATCGCGCCGTCGTGGTTCTCGACAATGCCGCGCACGACGGAGAGGCCCAAGCCGGTGCCTTTGCAGACCTCTTTGGTGGTGAAGAACGGATCGAAAATACGGGCGCGCGTGGGGGCGTCCATGCCTTTGCCGGTGTCGCTCACGGTGAGGCAGGCGAAGCGGCCGGGGCGCAGTCCCGCGACCAGCGCGGCGGCGGCGGCATCCAGGGTGACGGCTTGGAGTTGGATGCCGATGCGGCCGGGCTGGTCTTCGAGCGCGTGCCAGGCGTTCGTGCCGAGGTTGAGGATTACTTGGTGAATCTGCGTGGCGTCGGCGAGTACAAGCGGGACGCCGGGCCCGATGGTGGGGATGATTTCAACGCCGGACGGAATGGTCGCTCGCAGGAACCGGACGGCTTCCGCGAGGATCGGACCGAGGGCGATGATCTGCCGGTTCTGGGGTTGTTGGCGGCTGAAGGTAAGAATTTGTTGCACGAGGCTCCGCGCCCGGTCGCTGGCCTTCTGGATTTCATCCAGGCATTCGCGGGCCGGATGGTCCGGGGCCGTGTCCGAGGCCGCCATTTGGACGTTGCCGAGGATGGCGGCGAGGATGTTATTGAAATCATGGGCGATCCCGCCGGCCAACTGCCCGAGGGCTTCCTGCTTCTGCGCCTGGCGGACTTGCGCCTCCAGTTGCAGTTCGTGGGTCACGTCGTGTTTGATCGCCACATAGTTGACAATCCGGCCCTCACCATCTCGGATGGGGGCAATCGTGGTGTCCTCTTCGTAAAGAGTGCCATCCTTGCGCCGGTTGGTGAAATGGCCTTTCCAAGTTTCGCCCCGTCCGAGGCAGCCCCACATCTGGCGGTAAAACTCGGCATCCTGCTTGCCACTCTTGAGCAGGCGGGAATTTTGGCCGAGCACTTCCGCGCTGGTATAGCCGCAGGCTTTTTCAAACGCCGGGTTGACGTAAAGAATTGTGCCCTTGAGATCGGCGACCTGGATGCTTTCGCCCGCCTGTTCCACGGCCGTTGCCAGCCGGGCATGAGCTTCCTCCAACTGTTTGCGCTCGGTGATGTCGCGGCTGATGCCGAAGATGCCGACGACGTTGCCCTGGGCATCGCGCAACGGCCCTTTGGTGGCCATGACTGCGCGCACTGTGCCGTCGGCGCTGGTCAGGAACTCATCGATGGTTTGGATGTCGGACGTCATCGCGCGGCGGTCGTCTTTCATCAAGTGCTGCGCTTCCTCCAGCGGGAACACGGCCGTGTCGTCCTGGCCCAGAACATCCGCTGCGGACTTGCCGACAAACTTTTGAGCGGCGGCATTGAGCAACAGATAACGACCCTGGGTGTCTTTCGCGTAGATTGCGTCCGGGGTGCTTTCGGTGAGGGACAGCAGCAGAGCCTGGTTTTGCCGCAGCGCGGCCTCCGCCTGCTTGTAGGCGCTGATGTCCCGCGCCACGGTGGAAAACCCCATCCGGTTCCCGGCGCTGTCCTTGATGGGGGAGAGGGTGATGGAGACGTTGATCAGGTGGCCATCCTTGGCCTGCCACTGCGTCTCGTAGCTCCGCAGGATACTCGGTTCCTCGTCCCGGCAATCCGCCGGGAGGAGCTTCCGGATGGAAACTCCGAGCATTTCGCTGGCTTGATAACCGAGCAAAGTTTCCGCCCCGCGGTTCCAGCTTTGGATCACGCCCTGGAGGTCTTTGCCGATGATGGCATCGTTCGAGGAGGCCACGATGGCCGCCAGTTGGCGGGCCTGGTCTTCCGCCTGTTGGCGCTCGGTGATGTCCAGGCTCATGCCGCAGAGGCCCGTGATCGCACCCGCCGCATCCCGCACGGGGAATTTGGTGGAGAGGAAGGTCTGGGTTTTACCATCCGGACTCGTCAAGGTTTCCTCAAAGGTCTGGAGCGTCCCGGACGCCAGCACCGCCAGATCATTCGGGCGGAAAGGCTCGCCGTCCGTTCCCGGAAAAATTTCAGGGGCTGTGAGGCCGATGATGTTCTCGCGCTTCCGCTGGCTCAGCTCTTCAAATGCCCGGTTCACCAATTGATGGCGTCCCTCCCGGTCTTTCACGTAAATCACGAGATTGCTGTTCTCGATCAAGTCCGAGAGGAACTTCCGTTGGGCTTCCAGCGTCAGTGTCAAGGTCGTGAGCGACTCCCGTTGGTCTCCCAGAGCCTGCTCCGTCTGCTTCTGCGCGGTGATGTCCAAGCAGGAGCCGATGTAGCCGGCAAAGCGGCCATCGGTCTCGTACCGGGGCACGCCGTGGTCGAGGAGCCAGCGGTATTCGCCATCTTGGCGGCGCAGCCGGTATTCCATCTGGAAATCCCGGCGCGCGTCGAAACTGCTCCCGTAAATCTCCAGACAGCGGGGCAGGTCGTCCGGATGCACGCCCTCGGCCCAACCGTGGCCCAGTTCCTGAGCCAGGGTCCGGCCGGTGAAGTCCAGCCAGAGCTTGTTGAAGTAAGTGCAGAGCTTGTCCGGGTCCGCCTCCCAGATGAGCACGGGGGCCGCATCGGCCATTACGGTGAAGCGCCTTTCAGTCGCTTGCATCGCCTGTTCCAACTGTTTGCGCTGGGTGATGTCCTGCCAGGAGCCAACGATCGTCTGCGCCTGCCCCTGGTCATCCCGGATCAGTTGCATGTCGTCCCGCATCCAGCGGTAGCTGCCGTCCGCATGGCGGAACCGGTATTCGCGAACCAAGGTGCCGGTCGCGGGCAAGGTGTCCAGGCCTGCCTGGGCCACCGCGAGGTCCTCGGGATGAACGTGCGCGCCCCAGAAATCCCCGGTTGCCAGGAAGGCGGCCGGCGCGTGGCCCAAAGCTTTCTCCACATTCTGACTGATGAAAGTGGTGGCCATGCGGTCCGTGGCACTCAGCGAAAAGATGACCACCGGCGTGTTTCGGAGCAGGAACTTCATCCGGTCATCGCTGTCGCGCAGTCCGGCTTCCGCCTGCTTGCGCGCGGTGATGGATCCGATCTGCTTGGCCAGAGCCGTAAGGAGCCGTTGCTCTTCCTGGAGAAACGGCCCGGCATCCGCCTCCGGCCGCGCCTCCAGGTAGCCCACCTCGATGCGCCCCACTAGGGCTCCGTTCACTTTGACAGGCTCGGATAGCATCCAGGCGGACGGCTTGAAATTGCTCGTGCAAAACGCAAGTTCCCCCATCTGGACTCGGGCGCAGGCAATTTCCGGATACTGCCAACTGGCGGGCAGGAGGTTCGCGAGCCCCTGATACATTTCGGCCAAAGTGAGCTCCGGCTGCGCGTTTAACTCGGCCAAACCGTAAAAGGCCCGCAACTCTTTCAACCGTTCCCGAAGCTGATCCTCCGCTTGCTTGCGCTCGGTAATATCGCAGTGCGTGCCGATCATGCGCTGCGGTTTCCCGTCGGGACTGCGGCGGATCACCAACCCACGATCGAGAATCCATTTCCAACTGCCATCCTTGCAGCGCAGCCGGTGTTCGCTGACATAGTTACCGATCTGGCCGGCGAGATGGGCTTGCAGATCCGCCATCCTGCGCGGCCGATCCGTAGGGTGAATGAGTGCAATCCATTCCGCGAGGGCCGAACCAATCTCCGCTTCCGCAAACCCGAGCATCTCCTTCCAATGTTTGCTGAAGAACACCGTATTGGCCGGCACGTCCCAGTCCCACAGTCCGTCGCCCGCGCCCTCGAGGGCGTACTCCCAGCGTAATTTGCTCTCCCACAAGGCGGCTTCGCTCTGCCTCTGCTCCGTGATGTCGGTCAGGACCAGCCGACATTCCAACCCATCCGCCGAGCGGCAGGCTTGGAGGAGAAACATCTGGGGTGGTTGGTCGGTGGCCCGCAGCGGGAGTTCGGCGGTCTCCGCCGTCTCGCTTGCAAAGGTCCGGGCCAAAAGCGCCGCAAACGCGTGGCGATGTGCGGTGTGGACGAAGAGGGAAAAGTGGCGCTGCAACAGGCGCGCAGCCGGGACGCCCAGCAAGTGGGACGCGGTGCGGTTGGCGTGCGTGATGGTACCGTCGGGTTGGAGGCTCAGGAAGCCAACCGGAGCGAAATCATAGAACTCGGTGTGCCGCGTGAGCGCCGCCTCAAGTTTGGCTTGGGTCGCCCGCAACTCGTGGTTCTGCATCTCCAGTTCGACCTGGTGGACTTCCAGATCGTGTTGGACTTGTTGGGGGTCCGCGACGGGCTTTGGGCTTGGGGGATGGGCTTTGAGTTGCGCTTCGGCACGGCGGCGCAGGGTAGCTGGTTTGGCAGGTGAGGCGGGTTTCTGGCTCATCGGTCCGGCGCGTTCAGGGGATGCGTAGCGCGGCCCCGGGGAATTGGCCCGGGCAACAGTGGGAGGCCGTTCTGGCTGGTCCAGAAGCGCGCTCTCCGGCAAATGACTGTGGCAAGGTTCTTCCTCACAACCCTATTATTCGTGGCCCATTGTAATAGTCAATCCTTTCGTCGGAAATCCGGTAGTTCCGGGGTGATTGAACCCGAAATCCGAATTGGAACTGGCGGATGACCGGGGAAGCGGCCGCGGAGCGCGGGTCTGTGATCCGCAGCGGATCGCTACACCCGAGGGCTCTGGAAAAACTCTCACCCACACCATTGCCGACGCGCTGCGGGTCACAGACCCGCGCTCCGCCGGTGAAGCCAGCGCCCCGGCCGATAGCGAAGCCGCTCCCATGTCGGAGTTCGGGTTGAAAGCACCGATGGACCCCGATCAGAAGGAGTTACGAAAAGCCCGGGGATCACCCGCAAGGTGAACGCTTTTTCGCGGAAAAATCTGGGTGCGTCGGGGTCCATCGGTGGTTTCCCTTCGCTTGCTAAAATCCAACTGCCGGATTTAGGTTGGGAGCCGAGGTTGTTTGGGACGGG
>CAIKLQ010000145.1 GCA_903828255.1 uncultured Verrucomicrobiota bacterium | reverse complement strand
CGCACTTCCGCAGCAAGGCGAAGACGTTAAAGGAGGCGCAAGCAGGCGAACACGCTGGCGACGATGCCTTGAAGTTCTACACCGAACGTGAGTGGCCGCAATGCGACGTGATCGTGGGCAACCCGCCATTTCTTGGCGGCAAGCTGATTCGCCGGGAATTGGGCGACGCCTACGTTGACGCACTGTTTGAGAATCTCGGCAAGCGCGTGCCGCCGGAAGCTGACCTTTGCTGCTACTGGTTCGAAAAGGCACGCCAACAAATCGAACACGCCAAGTGCAAACGCGCGGGCTTGTTGGCAACGCAAGGGATTCGCGGTGGAGCAAATCGCGAAGTTCTGAGGCGAATCAAAGGGACAGGCGACATCTTCTTTGCCGAGAGTGACCGACCGTGGATTCTCGCCGGTGCAAATGTCCACGTCAGCATGGTTGGTTTCGACAGTGGCGCGGAAACGTCGCGGGTTCTTGACGGGAAGACCGTCAGAGAAATCACTCCGCAACTCAGTGCCGAATCCAAGATTCACACGGCAACCGTCCTCGAAGCGAACACGCAAGTTAGCTTCATGGGCATCACGCCAGCAGGACCGTTTGACGTGTCTTCGGAAATCGCCCATCAATGGCTGGGCGCTCCTAATCCGTCGGGGAAGCCAAACAGTGATGTTCTGCGCCCCTATTTCAACGGAAACGACCTGACCAAGCGCGCCCGTCTCGCGTGGACAATCGATTTTGGAGTGGACATGCCGCTTGAAGAAGCAGCCTCTTACGAGAAGCCTTTCAGCTATCTCGAAAAGGAAGTCAAACCGATACGCCAAGAAAACCGCCGTGAAGCATACGCAAGAAATTGGTGGATTTACGCCGAAAGCAGGCCGGCAATGCGCCACTCGTTCTCTGCACACAACCGCTATCTCGCCACTTGCATGGTTGCCAAGCATCGGATGTTTGTCTGGTTGGATTCAGCTTCGCTACCGGCAAACGTCGTTATCGTCTTCGGGCGCTCGGATGACTATTTCTTTGGCGTGCTTCAGTGCAGATTCCACGACGTTTGGGCCTTGAAGCAGGGCACGCGGCTTGAAACGCGCCCTCGCTACACGCCGACAACCTGCTTCGAGACTTTCCCCTTTCCGTTCCTGGATGATTTGCAGGTGCCCGCGCCCGCTCCCTCGCCCGCGGAGCCGGAATCACTGGAGTTGAACGGTGGCATGGAGAAAATGGTGACGCGGCGGTTTTTGAAGGTGAGCGAAGAGCCGCCGCCGTATCACGTCACGAGTAGCAGCGGACGTGAGTCCGCTCATTCTTCCTCCTCCGCTGAAAGTCAGATCCGACTCACGTCGGCTGCTACGAAGAACGCGCACCGCGCCGCAATTGCCGCCGCCGCGAAGGAGTTGAACGAATTGCGCGAACGCTGGCTGAATCCGCCCGAATGGACGGAAACGCGCACGCTCGAATTTCCCGGCACCATCGCCGGCCCGTGGTCGCGCTACGTTGACCCAAGAACCGTGGACGCCAGAACCGGCGTCGGCACCGTGCGCTATCCGCGCCTTGAACCGCGCGACGCCGATTGCGCCGCCAAGCTGAAAAAGCGCACGCTCACGAACCTCTACAACGAGCGCCCGACCTGGCTGGACCTCGCGCACAAGAAACTCGATGCCGCCGTCGCCGCCGCCTACGGCTGGCCCGCCGATCTCACCGACGAACAAATTTTGGAGCGATTGCTCGCCCTGAACCTGGAGCGCGCGGCAGAAGAGGCAAAGACTGCGGAGGCGCCGAAACGGAAAGCGCAGCGAGCAAGACAAGAGGGCGAATTGGTTTAACGCAACCCTGTTAGCGCTCCTCGATGCGCTTCACCTGGCGCTCAATTCCACTCAGCGAGTCCAACCCCAAGTCCTGTTTGGCGTGGGCAAGCGTCTGCTGTCCCGCCCCTCCACCCGCCGCCACCGGCGCCGCCCTACCCCGCGTCCACCACCAAAGCCGCCGGGCGCTGGTCCGCCAGGCCCGCCGCCATCCGCGCATCGCACTCGGCGTGCAGTTCGTCTTGTTGCGCTTTGGTGATCAGCTTCGCGCCGAACGCCGCGTTGATCAGGTGCTTCGCGTCGGTGAAGACCGCAATGACGCCCGGCGCCGCCGCGACCGCCGCTTGAATGCCCGCCATGATGAGGGTGAAGGTTCCCATAATTTTGCTTCGGTTACGGCAAGGCCAAGTCCCGGAATTGGTTCGCACTCGGCACGGGCGGTAACATCACGCCCGGCACGTTGCGCGGCAACGTCGCCGCCGTCGCCGCCGCCAGTTGTTGCATGGTGGCGATGGCCGTCTGGATCGCGTTCAGCCCAGCGGGGACTGGGTTCGCCAGATACGCCTGGCGCGCCCGCGCCCAGGTCCGGTTCACCAGCCAGATTTGATCGCGAAAACCGTCCATGCTCTGCTTGAGACTCGGGGCCACCCGCAGCGTCCACTTCCCCTCTGCCTGCCATGTAGGTTCAGGGTTCATATACCTTAAAGATGTGACCCTTTGAACCTTGGTAGTCTACTAGTCATACGTAACCTATTGGTGTGAAGCCCAATACAGGCCGCCAGACGCACAAATCAGGCTGGCGGCCAAAAGTCGGGCCAAATAGCGTTGAACCGAGGACCGGGACATCTCCAATTCCGCCTTCGCCCGGTCCACGGTTTGGGTGAAATTCAGCGAATGTCTCCCCAAAACTTTGGCGACAAAATCCCGAGCCGCTGCTGGAGTTCCAGCCCATTGAGTTCCGGCATCGCGACATCGAGCGCCAGACAGCTCAGTTCTTCCGCGCGATAAGTTTCGAGGAAGATTTTCGCCGAAGTGAAGCCGCGCACGGTGAAGCCTTCCGCCTTCAGTAGCCGCGTGAGCGCCTTCAACATTTCCGGTTCGTCATCCAGCAGGAAAACGGGGCCTTGGATTGCGCTCATGGTTTTGCTTCCGCTGGCAGTTCGAGGTGGAAGGTCGCGCCGTGGCTGCTGGGAGTCGTGGTGGGCGAGACGCCCGCTGCTACATTCGCTTCCGCCCAAAGCCGGCCTTTGTGGGCGGTGACGATGGAGCGGCAGATGGGCGGCCCCAAACCCAGGCCCGGTTTCTTGGTCGTGTAGAACGGCTCAAAATGCGGTCCACGTCCGGCGGCAGAACGGGCCATCTGGCCGTGAGCGAAGAGCGCGTCATCAACTTCAAGACGATGAGCTACGAACCAAGCTGGCTTTATCCGGGCGGGTTTCAGTTCAAGAAACATTGCTTCGGCTCCAAGCCCGGCGAGTTGCTCGAAACCACGCCGACTGGCAAGCTCAAGGAGGAATTCCAGTGCGCGCAATTCCTCGCCGGCCTGCCGGAAGTGAAATTCTGGGTCCGCAACCTCGCGAACAAGTCCACGTCGTTCCGCCTGCAAACGTCGAAGAACTGGTTCTACCCGGATTTCCTCTGCCAACTCATTGACGGCCGCAACCTCGTGGTCGAATACAAAGGCGAACACTTATTTGCCGACGCTGAGGAAAAAGCCTGCCGTCGGTGCCGTGTGGGAAAGCCGCAGCGTCGGCAAATGCCTTTTCGTCATGCCCACCGCGGGGGATTTCTCTACCATCACGCAAAAAGCCCGCTTGCCAGCCAGCAACGCCGTCCCGTGACCACCGAAGAAATCGCCAAAGTGTCGGCCGCAGTGCTCGGCTGGCTCACCGAGCTGTCGGTCGGTGGATCTCAAGCTTTTTCATGCGCCAGTAGAGGGTGCCAGGGTTTAGCCCCAGTTTGCTCGCCGCGCCGGTCGGGCCTTTGATCTTCCAGTTGGTCGCCTGGCAGACGCGGAAGATGTGCGCCCGTTCACGCGCTTGCAGCGTATCATTTTCCTCGGTCTCAACGGTGACATCGAGTTGGGAGTTGCGCTCGCGAGCCTGGGCTGGGGAAGCGGTCCCCAACTGGACGGCTTCCAGCCGGATCGAACTTCCAGGGGACAGAATAATCGCGCGCTCGATGACGTTTTCCAGTTCGCGGACGTTCCCTGGCCAGTCATAGGCCGCCAACCGGTCCAGAATCGCGCTGGAGATCCGCTCGACGTTTCGCCCAAGTTGGCGGGCCTTGCGTGTGACGAGATAGGCCGTGAGCAGCGGGATGTCTTCTCGGCGTTCGCGCAGCGGTGGGACGTGAATGGGAAAAACGGACAGGCGATGGTAAAGGTCACTACGAAAGCGGCCTGCCTGAACGGCCTGTTTCAGGTCGCGGTTGCTGGCCGCGATAACCCGCACGCTGGTCCTCAGTGGCCGACCGCCCCCGACCCGCTCAAACTCGCCCGACTGGAGCACGCGCAAGAATTTCGCCTGGGTTTCGAGCGGCATCTCGCCCACTTCATCCAGAAACAGGGTGCCACCATCGGCTTGCTCGAAGCGGCCCACCCGGCGCGCGATGGCACCGGTGAAGGCGCCTTTCTCATGACCAAACAGTTCGCTTTCCACCAGGGTCGCCGGCAAGGCAGCGCAATTCACCGCGACAAGCAATTGTTTTCGACGACCGCTGCGGTGGTGGATGGCGCGGGCAATCAGTTCCTTGCCCGTGCCGGTCTCGCCGCTGACCAGGACGGTGGCGGAGGTGGCGCTGACGAGTTCCACCTGGTCGAGCACCCGGCTCAGGTTGGCACTTCGGCCAATGATGTCCCCATGCTCGGATCCCCGATCGGCTTCCTCCCTAAGAAACCGGTTCTCATTCTGCAGGTGCGCTTTCAACTGCCGGAGTTCTTCCAGCGACTGGCGCAGCGCTTCCTCCGTTTCCTTCTGCTCGGTAATGTCCCTGGTATCGCAGAGCCAATGGACGTGCTTGCCGTTGCGTTCTTCGATGGAGATGGCGCTGGCTTGCAGCCAACGCCAACCGCCGCGGCCGTCTGACAGGCGATAGACGGTTCTGAAAGGCTGACCGGTTGCCAGGGAGTGTTCCACGTTTCGCAGATAGGACCTGACGTCATCCGGATGGATCATCTCCATGAATTTTCCCATCTCCCTTGGAACGGAACCTGGCGCCAGCCCCACCTTGGCTTCGGGTGAGTCACCAAACAGATGTTGTTCAATTCCGTGCTCGGTCACGCGGACCTCGCCCAGGACGGAGAAGGCGTTCGCGGCCAGCTTCCAGAGCCTGTCTTGCTCGGACTTGAGCTCGAAGCGGGAGGTTTCCAACTCCCGCAGCGATTGCCGCAACGCCGCTTCTGCTTCCCGCTGCGGGGTGAAATCGCGGTGGGTGAAAATCCAGCCGACCGGTTGGCCGTCGCGGACTTCCACCGCCACGGCCCGGCCCTCAATCCAGCGCCACCCGCCGCGCCCGTCGGGCAGGCGATAGTTCATGTCGAAGGGCTCGCCGGTCGCCTGCGAACGTTCCACCGCCTGCTGATAGGTTTGGCGGTCGTCCGGGTGCAAAAGGCCCAAGGCGGCCTCAATCGTCTTGGGGAAACTGCCGGGAGCCAGTCCGAGCCTGGCTTCGGGTGGCAAGTCTCCGAGAATCGTCAGGGCAATGCCGTCGCCGGTGACACGGGCTTCACCCAACACCGTGAAGGGGTTGGAGGCCAGTTTCCAGAGCTTGTCGTGCTGGAATTCCGATTCCGAGCGGGAAGTCACCAGTGCCTCCTCCTGCGAACGGCGCAGAGCCTCCGCCGCCTGGTTGTGCAGGGTGATGTCCTCGAGTACCACACGACACTCCCGCTCCGAAGCCGCAACCGCCCCTGCGATCCGCACCTCCACCGGAGGTTTGCCTTTCTTGGGGAGCGTCACCTCGCAGAACTCTCTGGCCTTGCTCTCGAAGACTTGCGCGAGGAAGGCTTCGAAAGTGGGCCCGTCGGCCGTGGCGACAAACCTCCTGAGGCGCGCCTTGAGCAGCCGGGCGCGTTCGGTCCCCAGCATGCTGGCCGCGGTGAGGTTTGCTTCGCGGATGGTCCCTTCGCGGTCGAGGGTCAGGTAGGCCACCGGGGCGAAATCGTAGAGGTTGCTGTAGTTCTCCAGCGCTGACTTCGCCTCATCTCTGGCTTTCTGGAGTTCCTCCTTTTGCATCTCGAGTTCGACCTGATGGACCTCCAGTTCGTGGACAAGGCGCTGCGCATCGGCATCGCTCCGGGTCGGGCTTTTTCCCGGCCTTTGCTCTCGCAGGCGGGCTTCGGCGCGGCGCCGAAGTTCGGCGGCTTCAGAGGATGAGTGTGGCTTTCGATTCATAAAGTTCCAGGTTGGAATACAAACTTGGTTGGCTAATTGACCCGTAAAAGGTTGGCCTGTCAAACTGCAAATCCACCCCGGGCGGTCGAGTTCTAGACAAAATCAGGTCCTGATCAATTCATTATCAATGGTTTGGGCCTGGCCTTCCCTGGCCTCCCAATTCTGGCACACGACTAGCCAAGCTTCCCGTGCGTGATACGAATCACAACCCAAACGGAAGGCCAGCACACGATCGTGACCATTGATGGCCAGATGACGGAGTTGGACTTGAAGGCGATTCGCCAGGTCCGCAAATCCGTGGCTGGCGCGGTGGTTTTGAATCTGCGTGGGTTGGATGCGTGTGCTGTTGGCGGGATTCGCCTCCTGCGCGCCTGGCTGGCTGCGGGAGCGAAGCTTCAGGCGGCCACCCCTTTCATGGAGATGATTCTGCAAGAATCATCGCCGCCCTGAAGCGCGCGCGACCAGAACAATGAACAAATCCGGTAACCGCTGAACAGCAAAACCATGAAGCTAGAACCGAAACAACTCACGCTCGCCTGCGTTCTCGCAGCGACAACGGCACTTGCTCAAAACGATTTGGGCCTTGACCGCCCGCTCACTCTCGCGCCCGCCGACGCCATTTCCTCCGGCGGCGGCGGCGCGGGGGATGAGAAGGCGCAGCAGGCCGAACTGGTCAAGAAGACCTTGAACCCCGTCGCCAGCCTCATCAGCGTGCCCATCCAAAACAACTGGGATTTCGGCATCGGCCCAGATGACGCGATGAAGTACACCGCCAACATCCAACCGGTCATCCCGTTCTCCCTGAGCAAAGATTGGAACTTGATCACGCGGACCATCCTGCCCGTGATCTACCAGGAATCGCGCTTTGCGGGCGACGACTCCCATTCCGGGTTGGGAGACGTGCTGCAAAGTTTCTTCCTGTCACCCAAGGAACCGGTGGGCGGCTGGATTCTGGGCGGTGGGCCAGCCTTGTTGTATCCAACCGCGACGGACAGCGTCCTCGGTGCTGGAAAATGGGGCGCGGGGCCAACCATCGTGGCGTTGCGTCAGGAACACGGTTTCACTTACGGCGTGCTCGCCAACCACATTTGGTCCTACGCCGGCTGGGGAGACAATGACGTGAATGCCACTTTTCTCCAGCCGTTTTTCAGTTACAGCACCAAAACTTACACCACTTTCACTGTGAACACCGAAACCACCTACGATTGGACCGGGCACCAATGGACCGTGCCCGTGAACTTCATGCTCAACCAGATGCTCAAAGTCGGCAAACAGCCGATCAGTCTCCAATTGGGTTATCGCTACTATGCCGAGGGTCCGAGCGGAGGCCCCGAGTGGGGTCTGCGCTTCGCCGTCACCTTCCTATTTCCCAAATAACTCCATGATCGCTTTCGCAGAAAACCCACGCAACCCACGCAACCCACGTAACCTATGAAAACCCATATCGCCCGGCTTTCCATCGTCGTGTTGCTGACGACACTGGCCGCCCGCCTGACCGCCGGCGCCCAGTCCGCCGATCCCGGTTGGCCTCGCGTGTTCAAGAAGGACGGCAAACAACTGACCGTCTATCAACCGCAGGTGGATTACTGGCGCGGCTACACCAACCTCCACTTCCGCTGCGCCATCGCGGTCAAAGGCGTGCTGAAGCAGGAGAGATTCGGTGTGGCGGAAGTGGACGCGCTCACGATGACCGACCAGGCCAACCGCATCGTCGCGATTGTGCCGCTCAAGCGAGATCTCCGTTTTCCAAACGTGTCGGCCGACGAATTGGCCAAATTGCGCGAAGCGGCTGTACAGTTGAATCCACCTGGCCACGTGACTACGCTCTCGCTGGATCGCGTCATCGCGTATCTGGATCCGGCAACACAGCCCGTCCAACACTCCGTTGAACTCAACCTCGCGCCGCCAAAACTCTTCAGCAGTTCCACGCCCGCCATCCTGGTGATCTTCATGGGCGAACCCAGATTCGAGCCAGTGGCGACCAACCGCACGGACGTACTGTTCGCACTCAACACCAACTGGGATGTGCTCTACGACACCGCCAGCCGAATGTATTATTTGCTCAACGGCGACGGGTGGCTGAGCTCGCCGGACGTGCTCCACGGACCGTGGACCCCGGCCCAGGCTTTGCCCCCCTCCTTCTACTCACTGCCAGCAAGTGAGCACTGGGCGGAGGCACGGAAACACCTGCCCGGCAACCCCGCTAAGTCCGCCCCGACGGTCTTCGCGACCACCGAACCCGCTGAAATGATCCTGACCGATGGCCCGCCGACTTACCTGCCCGTGAACGGCACCCGGCTGCTGCATGTGAACAATACCTCCAGCCTGTTGTTTCTGAACACCGGCGACGGCAAACTTTATTTCCTCGTCGCGGGCCGCTGGTTTCGCGGCGGAAGTCTCAACGGGCCGTGGACGGCGGCGAGCGCCGACCTGCCGCCGGACTTTGCGCAGATTCCGGACAACGATCCGATGGCATTCGTGAAGGCCAACGTGCCGGGCACGCGCCAGGCGCAGGACGCCGTGTTGCTCGCGTCCATTCCCACGACCACGACGGTCGGTATCACCAACGTCACGTTCAACGTGACCTACGCCGGCGCGCCGCAGTTCGTGGCGATCCCGAGCACCACCGTCCAGTACGCCGTGAACACCCCGAACCAGGTGTTCCTGGTGAGTGGCGGCTATTACTGCTGCTCGCAGGGGATGTGGTTCTGTGGCGCCAGCGCGGCGGGGCCGTGGAGCTTTTGCACGAGCGTGCCAGCGGCTATCTACACGATTCCGCCGTCCAATCCAAACTACAACGTCACCTACGTGGTGGTTCAAAGCGCCACGCCGACCACGGTCGTTTACAGCTCGACCTCCGGCTACAGCGGGCAGTACGTTGCCGCGACCGGCGTGCTGATGTTTGGCGCGGGCATAATGGTTGGGGCGGCCATTGCCAACAACAACCACTATTACTATCCGCCCTACGCCTGCCACTACTCCTACGGATGTAGTGCCACCTACCATTACGGGTACGGCGGTTATTACGGCGCCAGCACCACAGCGTATGGACCTTATGGCAGCGCTACCAAGTCGGCGGCTTACAATCCCTACACAGGCACCTCGGCGGCGAGCCGCTCGGTGAACACGGCCTACGGTTCCGCAAGCCAGAGCGCGGCCTATAATCCCTACACAGGCGCGCGGGCGGGCAGTGAGTCCGTCAGCACCGCCTACGGATCCGCCAGCCGTAGCGCCGCTTACAATCCCACCACCGGCAATGCCGCGTATGGCGGTTCGCGCTCCACCGCCTACGGCAGCGCCGGCGCCGTGCAGACAAGTTCAGGAGCGAGCGCGGCGGGGTGGAACACGGCGAACAGCCAGGGTGCAGTCGCCAAGACGTCCTCCGGCCAGGTGTATGCCAGCAATGGCGACACAGTTTACAAAAAGGACTCGGACGGGAACTGGTCGCAAAACTCGGGCAGCGGCTGGACGAGTACCCAAAGCCAACAGCAGCAGGCCCAGACGCAGTCCAGTGCCAAGCAATCACAAGCCCAATCCCAAGCCAGCACCACCAGCACTTCGGCCTCGAGCAAACAAGCGCAGGCCCAATCGCAAGCGAGTTCCGCTCAGTCCCAGCGATCAGCCAGCGGCTCCACGGCCAATGCCTCGTCCGCTTCCAGCAGTTGGAGTCAGAACAAGTCAAGCATGGAGTCGCAGTCCCAGGCCCGCGAGTCGGGTAATCAGCAACACCAGAGCACCCAGTCTTGGAAAAGCTCCGGGGGCAGCGGTAGTTCGGGCAGCACCTCCTCCCGGTCCAGTTCCTACAGCGGCGGACATTCCAGCGGCAGCCGTTCCGGCGGTGGCCGGAGCCGATAATCTCCGAACCCAAACGACCAACCCATCACTAATCGTCACACAGCCGATAACCACCAAACACAAACAAAACCATGAAAGCATCAATTAGACACTTCACCCAGGCAGTCCTGCTGATTCTCCCGGTCAGCTTCGCCCTTGCGCAACAACCCACCACCCAGGAACGCGTCGTGGCTCTCAAAGCCTCGCTCGCCGCCAGCCAGGCCATTCTGCAGCAATACGAGTGGGTCGAAACCACCGTCATCAGCCTCAAAGGCGAAGAAAAATCCCGCCAGATGAACAAGTGCTATCACGGCGCGGACGGCAAAGTCCAGAAGGTGCCGCTCACCACACCGCCGCCGGAGAAAAAGCAGCGCGGCCTGCGCGGCAAGATTGTCGAATCCAAAAAGGAGGAAATGGCCGACTACATGAAAGAGGCCGTGGGTTTGGTCAAGCAGTACGTCCCGCCGCAGCCGGTGCTGATCCAGAAGGCGAAAGACGCCGGCAAAGTCGCCGTCTCGCCGTTGCCGGGCCAGAGCGTGCGGTTGACTTTCACCGATTTCATCAAACCCGGTGATAGCCTGGCGCTCACTCTGGATCTCGCCAGCAACCGTCCGCTGGAAGCCAAAGTCTCCACCTATCTCGACGATTCGAAAGACCAGCCGGTGACCTTGGACGTGAAGTTCAGCACCCTGCCCAACATCAACGCGACCTACGCCTTGACCATTGCGCTGGACGCCCAAGGCAAGAAGCTCGCGGTGAACGTCGAGAATTCCGGCTACCGCCGGCAGTGATCCCCTGACAAAAACAAACCGAAACCCACCCGCAAACCAATGAAAACGAAAATACTAAACCTAACCACAATGGCCCTGCTCCCAGTCGCCATGCTCACACTCGCCTCTTGTTCCTCCACCTCCACGCCCCCGCCCGACCACTCGTCCGCCGGAGTGGCTTATGCCCAAGGGGTGCCAGGTGGGGTCATGGTTAATACTTACAAAATGACCGCGAACGTGACCGCGATTGACGCGGCCAAGCGCAAAGTGACGCTCCTCACCGCGGATGGCAAAAAGACCACCGTCAAGTGCGGCCCGGACGTGATTAACTTCGATCAGATCAACGTCGGTGACCAGCTCAAGGTCACCGTGACGGAAGAACTCGTGGCTTATCTGGCCGAGTCTGGCGCGCCGCCGAGTGACGGCGCCGCCACAGCGGTGGCCTTGGCTCCGAAGGGCGCCAGGCCCGGCGGCGTCATGGCCGACACCGTGCAGATCACGGCCAAAGTTTCGGCGATTGATCTCAAGAAACACAAGGCCACGCTCCGGTTCCCGGATGGCAGCACCAAGACGGTGGCGGTTCGCCCAGACGTGGACCTGACCCAACGTAAGGTCGGCGAAGAGGTTGTCATCCGCATCACCGAGATGCTTGCCCTCAGTGTCGAGAAACCACAGTGAATTCCACCGCCGCCTGGCTGCATCGCACACTTTCAACCGAACAACCGAACTCGAACTCTGAAATGCAAAAAGCGCGAACCACCATCCAAGCCGAAGGAGCGCGGCGTTTACGCCGCTTCAGCGTCCGCGTGGTTTTGGGCGTTCGTAAAGCGCGAGCCGAGGTACATTGAAGCGGCCTGAAGGCCGCGCTCCTTTCGTGCCCCAGCATTCAACTTCAACTAACAGAAACTGAACTCACAAAAGACAAACCATGAAAAAATACATCCTCCTCGCCTCCATCACCTGCGCCTTGGCGCTGGCGACCTCCTCCCGCGCCGAACAAGGCGGCAGCGCTCACTATAGTCCCGGCCAGACGGCATCCTTTATTGACGCGTTCCCCGGAGAACCAGGCAAACTTGTTGTGCTGGACTACTTCACCTACTACGACGCCAGCGCGCCCGCCAGCCGGCCACTGCCCCTCGGGGGATTCCTCACGGCGGACATTGGCGCCACCGTCTATGCCGACACGGTCGTGGGCCTTTATCAGGCACCTTGGAATGTGCTCGGCGGTGGCCTGGCCTTTGGCGTCGCCATCCCCTTCGTCTGGTTGGAGGTAAAAGGACAGGCCCAGCGCATCCAACCGGACGGAACGCTGGGACCGGTCGTCAACAACAGCGAGAGCGTCAACGGCATCGGGGACATGACAATCATCCCCTTCATGCTGGGTTGGACCAACCTCATGAAGGACCTGAAAGTGGATGCGCGCCTGAGCATCTTCGCTCCCACGGGCGAATACGAAGTGGGCGCGCTCGCCAACGTGGGCAAGAACTATTGGACCTTCGAGCCGGGTCTCATGGTGAGTTGGTTGAGCAGCAAGATCGGCACGGAAGTCAGCCTCTACACCGGCGTGGATTTCAACCTCAAGAATCAGGACATGGACTACACCAGCGGCACCTCGCTACACCTCGACCTGACCGCGGCGCAGCATCTGCCGCTGTTGGGTGGGTTCGTCGGCATCGGCGCGAACGTCTTCTACTACCAGCAACTCACCGGCGACAGCGGCTCGGACGCACTGCTCGGCAGCTTCAAGGGGAATACTGTCGGCGTCGGTCCCGTTCTCTCCTATGTGCGGCAGATGGGCAAGTCCCAACTCCTGGCCGAACTCAAATGGCTGCCCGAACTGGACGTGGACAAGCGCTTGAAGGGCGACTACGTCTGGTTCAAGCTCGGATTCCTTTTCTAAGCGACCACAACCCAAGAACAACAAACTATGAAAACAAAAGCAACCTTGACCGCCCTCAACTTTGTGCTGGGAGCGGCCTTCGCACTGTCCGCCAGCGGACAGCAAACGGCCGGCACGTCCGGTTCACCCAACGCGCCCGAACTCAAACACCGGTCGCATCTGCCCATGCCGAACACCGTTCGGCAAAGCTACGTCAACTACGACGCAAAAAGCCCGGACACGAAAAATCCCCCGATCGAGCAACTGCGCCCGCCCAAGGGTGCGCCCAATGTCCTGATCGTGCTCATTGACGACGCCGGCTTCGGTTCGTCCAGCGCCTTTGGCGGTCCGTGCCAGACGCCGACACTGGAAAAGCTGGCTACGGGCGGCTTGAAGTACAACCGTTTCCACACCACCGCCCTGTGTTCGCCGACGCGGCAAGCGTTGCTCACCGGGCGCAACCACCACTCCGCCGGCATGGGCGCTATCACCGAGATTGCCACCGGCTCGCCGGGCTACAGCTCGGTCCGGCCCAACTCCATGGCGCCGCTGGCGGAGACGTTGAAACTGAATGGCTACTCCACCGCGCAGTTCGGCAAGTGCCACGAAGTCCCGGTCTGGCAGACCAGTCCGTCCGGCCCCTTCGACTCCTGGCCCACGGGCGGCGGCGGCTTCGAGTACTTCTACGGCTTCATCGGTGGCGAGGCGAATCAGTGGTATCCGACGCTCTTCGAAGGCACCACGCCGGTGGAGAACAAGAAGACGCCCGAGCAAGGTTACCATCTCGTGGCCGACATGACCGACAAGGCCCTCAAATGGATCGGGCAGCAGAAGTCGCTCACGCCCGACAAGCCGTTCTTCATTTACTTTGCCCCCGGCGCCACCCACGCGCCGCATCACGTGCCCAAGGAATGGGCTGATAAATACAAGGGCAAGTTTGATCAGGGCTACGACAAGCTGCGCGAGGAAACCTTTGCCCGACAGAAAAAGCTCGGCGTCATTCCAGCCGACTGCCAGCTCACCGCCCGCAATAAAGAAGTCCCGGCTTGGGACGCGACGCCGGAAGCATTCCGGCCCGTGCTGGCCCGAGAGATGGAGGTCTATGCGGGTTACATGGAATACACCGACCACCACGTCGGGCGCATCGTTGAGATGCTGGAGAAGTTGAACCTCCTCGATGACACGCTCATTTACTACATCGTGGGCGACAACGGCGCTTCGGCCGAGGGTTCGATCAACGGTTGCTACAACGAGATGAGCTACTTCAACGGTTTGCAGGCCATGGAGACGCCCCAATACCTGACCGAGCGGATGGATAAACTCGGCGGGCCGGAGTCCTACAATCATTACGCCGTGGGCTGGGCGCTCGCGATGGACACGCCTTACCAGTGGACCAAACAGGTTGCCTCTCACTGGGGCGGCACGCGCAACGGCACCGTGGTACACTGGCCCAAGGGCATCAAAGCCAAGGGCGAGGTCCGTTCGCAGTTCGCCCACGTCATTGACGTGGCCCCAACCGTCCTTGAAGTCGCCGGCCTGCCGCAGCCGGAGTCGGTGAACGGCATCCAGCAGGACGCCCTCGAGGGTGTCAGCATGCGTTACTCCTTCGACGAGCCTAAGGCCGCCGAACAGCATGACACGCAATACTTCGAGATGTTCGGCAACCGCGGCGTTTACCACAAGGGCTGGACTGCGATGACACATCACCGGACTCCCTGGATGCCCATGTCGGTGAAGTCGCCTCCCTTCGCCGACGACGTCTGGGAACTTTACTCGGACCAGGACTGGAGCCAGACGAAGGACTTAGCCAAGGAGATGCCGGAGAAGCTCCACGAACTGCAGCGCCAATTCCTCATCGAGGCCACGCGCTACAAGGTGCTGCCCCTGGACGACCGGATGGTTGAGCGAATGAATCCGGACACCGCCGG
>CAIKLQ010000144.1 GCA_903828255.1 uncultured Verrucomicrobiota bacterium | reverse complement strand
GATCATCCCTCCGCCCAACCATGTAACCAACCCCGGCGATTCGCGACCGGCGTAATCTCTCTGCAACATCGCAAACAACATCACCGCCTCAACCACCAGAGCCGCGACCACCGGCCCCGCGAACTGCCGTCGCAACGCCAGTGCCTGGCCGTGCAAAATTTCCGGGATGGAAATTGGCGTGACCAGCAGCAGTTCCAGCGTGCCGGCCCGCCGCTCCTCGGTCAGCAACCGCACGGCTTCGGACGCCAGCCAGTTCTTCAGCATCGAATTCACCGCAAACGCCGTGGCGATAAAGACCCCCTCGTTGAACCAGTCACGTTTGAATTCGCTGTAACCCCACACCCAGCCGCCCGCGACCAAGCCGAGAAAAAGCCAGACCCACAGCGGCCTGAGCCGCTCCCGCGCCGCCAGCCAGAAGAACGCATTCCGGTCCAGCAACTGCGCGCGAAAAGCGGCCCGCTCGAAAGTGTTGCCATGCGTCCAGAGCTTCCACCGCTCGCTCCACCGCAACCGCCGCGCGCCCGCCGGCCGATCCTGCCACGATTGCGGCGCGATCAAACAGGCCAGCAACAAAAACCCCCAGCCCAGCGCGTGGACCACCCCCACCGACCAGCCGAACGCGCGCAAGTCCCGCTTCGAGACGAAGGAGAAATCCTGCCCCACCACGAAGGAATAGATCGGGCTGCAACGGTTCAACTCCGTCAGGTGGTGCGACAAACCTTGCGCCGTCCGCCACCAACTCACCGCCGGAATTCCAATCACCAGCACGAACAGGATGACGAACGTCAGACTCCGGGCCATTTGCGCCCGCCGACAGCACGCCGACGCGAACATCCCGGCAGACACGGAGAGAAACATCGCGTTCACCAGCGCGATGGCCGCGCAGCCCACCTGCGTTCCGGTGAGCCCGCCCATCAACAACGCCAGCGCCACCACCGGCAGGATCGCCAGCAAACCGTAAAGACCGTTCAACGAATTCGCCACCAGCTTGCCCGCCACCACGTCGTAGCCTTTCAGATCCGTGAGGAACAGCAGCCCCAGCGTCCCCTCGCGCTTTTCCTCGCTCAGACAGTCGGACGTCGCCCGCACTCCGATCAACAGGCAATACAACATCGCCCCGCTCGTGACCGCAAAAAACAAAATCTGGGCGACCGCCGTAGGCGTCTGATCAATCCCGGCCAGGACGATCCAAGCGCTCGCCAACACCACCAGCCCCGCCACCCCCGTCCGCGTCCAGTACGTGCTCCACCGGCGCGCGGCGACGCGCAATTCTCGTTCGACGATGGGGAAAAATTTCATGACTTCGCGGCAATAATCGGCGGCAGAAACGGTGAATGGAGCTTGGCCATCGCGGGCATCGCCAGCGTGCGGAAATCCCGCAACAGTTTGCGGCGCGCGAGCGAGATGAAGAAAGCATCTTTGGCCAGCGACAAACCTGCGGTTAGCACCAGCTCGAGCAACGAATACCAAACAAAGAATGTTGAATTCGTACTCCCCGTCCGAAATAGCGACGGCAGCATCAACGGGATCAGGCTCGAGGCAACGGTAATCACAAACCACGGCACAACCTGCACCAGGACAATTGTCTTGAGCGTCGCGATCCGCGCGTTCTTCGAAACCAACCCCATCCACAACCCGAACCAGCCCAGGGCAGCCAGATTCGCGAGCGTCACCAGCGTTCCCACGAGCACCCCCCCTCCGCTCAACCAGACCATTGGCAAGCCGGAACCCACGACACCAGTCACGCGGCCCATGCCAGTAATAGTATTGAACACTTGCGGCACGAAACTCACCACCAGACAAATCGCCACCGGCCACGCGAACAAGCGTACCAACGCGAGCCACGGACCGTGGACAATATCGTGCGTGCTCAACGGCGCGGCCAGCAGCAGTTCGATCAAACCCGTCCGCCGTGCCTCAGCAAAAAACTGGCTCGCCTGCGACGCCGTCCACAGGTAAAGCAGCACCGCCACCGCCCCGCCGATGAAACTCCACGCGGCCCAGAAATACTTCGCCGCGTCAAAGACGAGCATCACGACGAAAACCTCGATCAGCACCACCGCCAGCAGCCAGACCGCCGATCCCTGCAAGCGCTCCCGCGCGGCCAGCCACAGAACCGGATTCACCGCCAGCAATTTTCGCCTCAGCGCGGAGCGCCGCTTCACCCCACCGTAACGCCACCAGTAATCCCGATGCGTCATGGTGCGCGAGCTCTTTGCGGACTTCTGCTGCCAGGTGCGTGGGAGCAGAATGCTACTCAGCCCGAGCATCAGCCACGCGAGCGCCTGGCTCGTAAGCAACGCAGGCCAGAAACCCCCGCCCCAGCCGCTCGCTTTCACAAACACATATCCCGGACTCGTGAAACTAAACAGTGGGTGAAACGAATGTTGCTGCGCCAGGGCCAGCGCGCCGTCCACCGCTGGGCCGCCCGCGAGAAAGAAAATCAGCAGCAGTAGAGTGCCCGACAGCGCTTTCTGCGCATCGCGGCTGACAGTGGACACCAGCATCCCCGCCGCCAGCGAGAAAAATAGCGCGTGCGTCAGGGCCAGCAGCGTTCTCCAAAACTGGCCCACCTCCACGCCGCCCATCAGTTGAGTGATCGCGAGAACGGGAAAAACTGCCAGCAACGCGAACCCGCACCGCAGCGACGTCGCGGCCAGTTTGCCGAGCACCACATCGTAACCGCGTAGGTCGGTCAGAAACAGGAAGCCCAGCGTGCCCTCGCGTTTTTCTTCGCTCAAGCAATCGGAAGTGAAGAACAATCCTGCGCTCAGTGCGGCAGCGAGACTCAGCCAGGTCAATATCGAGAACAACGCGCCTCCCAAAGGCATCTGACCACCTGGAAACGCCGAGGCGATCAGAAAGAACCCGCTCCCAATGACCAGCGCTACCAGCGCCGCCACGACCCGTAACCAGAACGTGCCCCGCTTGCGGGCCGCCACGCGCAGCTCCCGTTCGACGATGGGCAGGAATGTCATGGCCCGCAGTTAGCCGTCTGGCGCGCCGCGTGGCAAATCCTTTGTGTGAGTAGTCGCACCTTTTAAGCCGCCGCCGCCCAACATATCTGACACGTCTGACGAGTCGGACCCCTTCCCGCTTGGAAAGCTGCACTCCGCAAAACCCGCCCCGCTGCGCGTCAGTGGCCATGCCCCACAGGCTCACGCCGCCATCCGCTCAAACGGAAACAAGCGCTTCTCCAGCCGCCGTTTCAACCCGAACAGGCATGCCGCCATCAAGCCGCCTTGCACGACTGCGAGCTTTACGAGCAGCTCGCCAGAGGACGTTCCTGGCGCGTAGCCCAATGCGGCCCCAAAAGCGCCCAACCCCAACCCCAACACCCAGCCCGGCACCAAGCTGCTGACCAGCGTCAGAAGAAACGCCGCCACGAAATGCCGGCAGCGCAGGGAAAAATACAGGCCGATGGCCGGCACCGAAAAAAACAGACCGGCAAACATCAGCGGCATTTCCCTCCCCTCCCGTTCGTTCAGCAGTTGATCGAAATAAACCCAGATGCCCAGCAAGATGCTCACCGCCGGGAGGAACTGTCCCCACAAACCGCGCAGCCGCCCGCCGATGATCTGCCGCGTGGACAGCGGCGTGACCAGCAACAACTCCATCACCCCACTCTCGCGTTCGCGCCGGAAACTGCCCGCCGCGCTCGCCGCCATGCTGATCATGATCAACCACGCCAGCGTCATCTGCATCCCGTGCGAGTTGCGGAAAAAATTCCGGTCCACGAGCACCGCGCTGTAAATCGAAACCACGATGGCGAACCACGCCCACGTCACGAGCCGCCCGGTCCAGGTGCGTTGTTCGAGCCAGCCGATGGGATTGCGCTCGATCTTCCAGCGCATCCAACGTTTGAAGAATTTCAGCCAGAACATCGGCGTGCAGAAGAACGCGTTTACTCTTTGCATCCATATTGGCGGCGGCTCTTCGCGCCAGTTGCGCCGGATGCGCCATGACGCGACCACCACGGCCAACGCCAGCATGAGGACCGCGACCAACGTCGCCGCGCTAGTCGCCTGGAACATGACCGCCCAAAAGCCCCGGGGACTGGCAAGCGGGAAACCACCGCTGACACCGACCAGCTTCAACCCAAGCTCGAACCCCGCCTCAAGCGACATGTCCAGCAGCGAGCCTTGTTTCATCGGGCTGCGTCCCATCGCTTGCACCGCAAACCAGCCCAGCAGCGTCACCGACAGAAACAAACCGCAAAGCGAAAAGCTCACCGCACCGACGGTGGCGCGCAAACTGGATCGCGTGATCGCAGAAGCCACCAGCGCCGCCGCCAGCGCCCAACAGACCGCGCTAAAATTCGTCAACGCAGACACGCTCACCTGCTGCCAGCTTACTCCGCCCAGCAGGAACGAAATCGTCAGCACCGGCAGAATGGCCAGCAGCAACGTCCCGGCGCGCAGCCCGTGGGCGATGCTTTTCGCCACCACGATGTCCGCCGGCTTCAACGGCGTGAGAAACAACAGTCCCAGCGTGCCCTCGCGCCGCTCGCGGCTGATGCAATCTGCGGCGCTGAACGGCACGAGAATCCAAATCGCCCCGAACAGCGTCAGGTGCAGATAGCGGAACAGCACCGCCCCGAGGTCCGGGCCCGCGGAGTATTGCAGGGCGAACAAACTCGCCGCCGCCAGCATCGCCCCCACGCCAAAAACCCGCAGCGTAAAAGTGAACGGCTGCCGCGCCTGAGCGCGCAACTCGCGGGTGATGACGGGGAGCACGTTCATGCTGACCATTCAGACACCGGCGACCGCATTTCGTTTTGCGTCATGAGGGGGCGGAAGGTCATGAGTGCGCCCGCCGCACTGCCCAACCGCAGCACGCTCCATTGCAAACACGCAAGGATCGCAAAACCCGCCAGCGCCACACGAACCAATTGGACGCGCGGGAGCGTGGAGAGAACTCGCAGTTCGCGCACCATGTCGTAGCCTTTGAGGTCGGTGAGAAATAGTAACCCCAGGGTTCCCTCCCGTCGCTCCGCACTCAAGGCATCCGCCGTAAGCAGTGCCGCCGAACAGGCGACGACAAACCCGATGCCCAAGAGCAGTTCATAAGCGTGCGCCCCGCCACTGGCGAGGTCATAAAAGGGGGAGTAGGCAAATAGGACTTGGACGGACCACAGGCTCGCAACTAGCGCCACCGCCCAGCGCGACCAATGCGCCGCGCTGCGTCGCGCGTGGCTGCGCAACTCGCGCTCGACGATGGGGAGGAACGTCATGGCGAACATGAGGCGTGAGGCGTGAACTTGGGGCCCGCGCCCCGCTGATCTCACGCATCCCGCGCCGCCTATTGCGTCTCGCCCCGAGTGACCCGCAGGAAAACTTCCTCCAACCCAATCTCATCCTCCCGCAATTCCGTCAGCTTCGCGCCGCCCCGCACCAGCGCGTCGGCGATAATGCTATGGTCCGTTTCCAGACTCGCCAGGGTGACTTTGATCTTGTGATCCAGCGACGTGACTTCCGTGATCTCGGGCCGCCCTTTGAGCAGCGCAATGGCTTGCTCGGTGTCGCTCGCCACGCGCACCCAGACGACGCGCGCCGACGACATCTGATCGCGCACGCCCTGCACCGGCCCGGCGTAGATCAGTTTCCCCTTCTCGATGATCGCCACCCGATTGCAGATACTCTCCAGCTCGCTGAGGATGTGCGAACTGATGATGATCGTTTTGCCGAGCCGCTGAAGTTCGCGGAGAATTTCCATCATCTCGATGCGGGCGCGCGGATCCAGACCGCTGGCGGGTTCGTCGAGCAGGAGCAATTGCGGATCGTGAATCAGCACGCGCGCCAAGCCAAGCCGTTGTTGCATGCCACGGCTGAGCGCGCCGATGAGGGAACCTTTCTTCTCACTCAAGCCGACCAGTTCCAGGACGTCGTTCACCGTTTTCTCGCGTTGCGCCGAAGGAATTCGGTAACACGCGCCGAAGAAATCCAGATACTCCGTCACCTCCATGTCCTTGTACACGCCGAAGAAATCCGGCATGTAACCGATCACATGGCGCACCGCATCGGCGTCCTTCACCACGTCGTGGCCGAGGATCACCGCGCGCCCGGCCGTCGGCGCCAGAAACGTGGCCAAGATGCGGAGCGTGGTGGTCTTGCCCGCGCCGTTTGAGCCGATGAAGCCGAACAAGTCGCCTTTGTTGACGGTGAGATCGAGGCCGGACAGCGCGGCCAGCGCGCCATAGAGGCGCGTCAAGCCGGTGATGTGGACGGCGGGAATGGGGGGAGCGTCAGTCATAAATTCAAAATGAAAAATGAAAAATGAAAAATGAAAAATGAAAAATGAAAAATGAAAAATGGGAAAGGTCTCGAAGAGAGCATGCGGAGAATAGGGGGGCAGTGGAATTTTTCATTCTTAATTTTTAATTTCCACCGGCACTCGCCACAACGTGTTCTTCGCCGACCGGCGCGGCTTGAACTGATTCAGCGACGCCACCGGCGCGGCGTCGGGCGTGTAGGCAAACAAGAAGGCCCCGCCACGGTCCATCGCGCGCGACAAGTCCAGCCCCGGCGGCAGGACGAAACCGCCCTGATAGTTTTGTCCTGAGCCCAATTGCGCGAGGAACGACGTCGTCAACACCGAGCCGGGCAGATCGTCCAAACGGCCGCCTTTGCTGGCGCCAAAGGCGCTTTGCCGCTGCTGCGTCACATGCTGAAACCCCGCGCCGTGCTGTCGCACAAAGTCGCCTAAGACGACCCCACTCTCGGCCTTCACCGTGAAAGTTCGCGACTGGCCCGCGGCGATTTCTTCCAGCGGGACCACGCGGCCCGCGATCACCAATTGCGCGGACTTCACCGGTTGTTCGAGGTGATTTACGACTGTCACGCTCCAGCCGCCGTCCTGCGCCGCCACGGTCACGTCGAACGGCACCGCCACGCTCTGCCACCAATCACTCAGATAAAGCTGGCTGGTCCACACCGGCACGAAAACCTCGGCTCTGAAACTGTCGCCATTCTGCAACACCGACGCGCGTTCCGCCGTGTCTGTCCCCATGCCGAGAAACTCGCCGCGTAGCGTGGCGAACTTTTGTTTGCTTTCGAGTGGGAACTTGGCGTTGTTCGGCGAGTAAATGGAAACGTAGGTGCGCCCGCGCAGTTCCGCCCGGTCGCCGTGGCGCAGCACATCCACGAGATGCAGTTCGTTGTATTCGCTTTCGCCGGCGCGCAATTTGTAGCCGATGAAATAAATCAGCAGGGAGAACAGCCCGACGTAACATGGAAAAGTGATCCAGGTCAGCATCGGTTTGCCAATGCGCTTGAGCCACCACTGATCAAACGGCCCGATGACGCCGAGATAAACGATGAGCAACAACAGCAACCAGCCGATCGGCAGCTTGTGAATCTGCCGGCTGTCAATCAGCGCGCCGAAAACCCCGTCCGGACTCTGGCCGTAGCCGGGATAGTAATCCGTCGAGGTGTAAAGCGATCCCGGCACTTCGATCATCCGCGACCAGAACGTGGAGAGGCTTTTCCAGGACTTGAACGGCTCGCGCTCGGGGCTGAACATCAGCGCCGTAATCCGCCCCAGCCCGCGATTCGCCGTAATGATTAACGGCGTGCCGCGCGCGGCCACGACCACGCGCCCATCGCGCAATGACCCCGTCGCTACCTGCAAGTCCGCCATTTCGAACTGCGAGTCATCCGGCAGATTAGCGAAGGGGGCTTCGGCGAGCTGGCCCTCAGCCGTCCGACGCGTCGGACGGTTTCCCGGAGCCGCGCCGTAGCCCTGCGGAAACCCCTGCCCACCCAGTTCCGGCGTGCCGCGGCTCGGGTAATCCAGCGGGCTTTTCAACCACGTCTGCAATTCCCCGTGCCCCTCGATCGTTTTGATGTCCTTGGGTTCGCACGGCATCACGCTCCGCAGCCACGGAGACGCGCCGATGTCAGAAACCTGTTCCACCGCCACGATCAAGTGCCCGCCCGCATTCATCCAACCGAGGATTGCGTTTGCCTGGCTCGAACGCAGATTGGCGGCTACTTCCGAACTGAGGTAGATGGCGTTCAACCCTTCGAGCACGAGCGGATTGTCCGGGAAGATCGTCGGCAACATCCGCGCCGAGGCTGGTTGCGCGTCCGGCTGGTCGCGCAGGATGGGCCGCAAGCTTGGCGCACCCGATGCCGTGCGCGACAATGATCCGAGCAACGGAATTTCCCAGCCGATTTGGCGCCGCGGACGTTGCCCCGTTTGCTCCGCCAATGTTTTCCCGCGCTCATTCGCCAACCGGATGTTCCATACGGGGCTGTGCCGGCTCGACGCAAAAACCGGGATCGTCAGCCGCTTGAGAGTGCCGGTGGGCAGTTCGACCGGGAACGTGTGCGTCTGGCCCTTGCCATAATTGCCCGGGGCCACTTCGACGAAGCCGGTGATGGGTGGGCCGTCGTTCTTGATCTCGCAGACAATTGGCAGCCAGCTTGCCTCCCGCCCGATGCCATCGTAACCGACAAAGACATCGAACTGTAACGCCGCAGGCGCCACGCCAGCGCTGAACAAGCCGCCAAGAGCCAGCAACCAAAGCCGTGCGCGCAGTCGGTTCATAAAATTATTTGAGGCGATTCGCATTTGCCAGTTTCCCACCATGTTTGCTCCCGCGCCGGAATGAATGGGCGACATTTATCCAGACCCACCGCGGCGACGCAACGTTCAATTACAGAAACGACGCCAGCCGCTTCCTGGTGTCACATCAACCGCAACCGTCGTTCCTGCAATCGGACAACCTCACCGCCCGAACGTCACGCACCCAAGCTACGTGGCGCAGACTGTCCCGGCTGCGAGTTTCGGCAGCGTCCCACGGCCTGCACGAACACCCGACGGGACACCTGGTGAACTCGCAGGCGCAGCCGCCTGCGCGACCTTGCCCGCATGTTCAGGTCCCCAATGCGCGGGCAAAATCGGGTCGAAGCTGCGCCTGAATCGGAGTCCCGAGCCACCCTCGGCTCGCAGCGCGTCCGGACGCTTGGGTTGCTGGGAATTGAATTGGCCCTCCCCCGACAAATGTTGCCGCTGCGAGCCGGGGACGGCTCGCGCTCCGGGGGGAAACGTCCTGATGCGCCGCTGGCTTCGCGCAGTCTTCGCGCTGCCTTGCCAAAACCCAGAATGGATCCATAATTGATTAGTGTTCCGCCCCTCTGTTTGGTAGTATTGCTTCGTAGGCGTCGGCCCTAAACTTCCGACACCCTGTCGCCCAAAACCGGTTCGGGCGAAACTGTTTTGAGAAATGGACCGTCAGCAACTATGAATGGCACAGCTTCAATTTCGACCCCACCCGCCCCCGGCCTCGCCGATTGGAAGGTGATTGTGGCGGAGTTTCAGGAACCTTCCACCGCACGGGCCACCTGGCAGGTGATCAACACCCTCGGGCCTTACGCGCTCTGCTGGTATTTAGTCTATCGCAGCCTGGAGGTTTCGTGGTGGCTGACCCTCCCGTTGGCAGCACTGGCGGGCCTGCTGCTCGTGCGCGTGTTCATCATCTTTCACGATTGCGGCCACGGATCCTTCTACAAATCGCGCCTCGTGAACGACATCGCCGGCTTTCTCACCGGCATTCTCACTTTCACCCCCTACTACCATTGGCGTTGGGAACACTCACTCCACCACGCCACCACGGGTGACCTGGATCGTCGCGGCGTGGGGGACATCTGGACAATGACCGTGCAGGAGTACCTGGAGTCGTCCCGTTGGCGGCGCTTTGCGTATCGGCTGGCGCGCAACCCCATCGTCCTCTTCGTGATTGCGCCGGTGTTTCTGTTCGTGTTTCGCCAACGCTTCGCCTCCGCCAACGCGAACCCGCGGGAACGACATTCCGTGTGGCTGATGAACCTGGCGATCGCCGCGTTCGCCGGCAGCCTGTGCTTCATTTTGGGTTGGAAGGAATACTTGCTGATCCAGTTGGTCGTGACGATGGTCGCCGGGGCCAGCGGCATTTGGATGTTTTACGTCCAACACCAGTTTGAAGATGCCTATTGGGAACGCCGCGAAGATTGGAATTACACCGACGCCGCGCTCAAGGGCAGTTCCTTCTACAAGCTCCCGCGCGTCCTCCAGTGGCTCTCTGGCAACATCGGCTTCCACCATATCCACCACCTCAGTTCGCGCATTCCCAACTACAACCTCGAACGCTGCCACAACTCGCATCCGATCTTCCAACAGGTCAAACCGATCACTCTGCGCAGCAGCCTCAAATCCATCAACGTCCGCCTCTGGGATGAAGAAGGCCGCAAACTGGTTGGTTTCCGGCACGTCAAGCACCTACCGCGCACGCCCAAAGCAGCAGAGAAGCCCAGCGCCACGCGGAACATAAACAATTGAGTGCGCTGCAGTGCCGGACCAAGAAATTGGTCGGCCGCAGCAAAGCTTCAATCCCAAGGAGATTGCGTCCTCCAGCCGAGGGGGGCTCGTCCCTCGCAAGCCTGAGCTTCAGTCGAATAGCGCTTAGCCGGCATATTTCACAAACTCCCCTTCCTGCGGTGCTCGTTCTCAGTACCCGAAGCGGCAGTCCGCTGATTCGTTGTCAATCCGGAGAAAGAAACCCGCAGCTAAATTCTCATTGCTATGCGCTGGCGGCACGCCTTTATACTGCGCTCAACCCTTGATAAGAGCCGCCGAACATACCGAACGTCGCAACGGGCATTTGCTCGTGACAGTTCTCGGCATCTCGACGGCGGGACTCGCCGCGGTCGCGTTGCTGGGTTGGGTTCTCGGATTGCCCTTGTGGGCCAGCTTCAAGGCCGGCCTGATGCCGATGGCGCCGAGCACGGCCGTTTTGTTTCTATTGTTCGGAGTCGCCACCGGCTTGCGCGCCCGGCAACCGTTGAGCCGTCGAACCTTTTGCGCCAGCCTGGCGACTGGCGGTTTGGGAGCGGCGGTTGCGCTTTTGCTGTTCGTGCTGTCGTGTCTGAACATTCATCCGGAGGCTGAACACCTCGGCCTGAACATCACCGGAACGCTGGGCGGAGCGGCCATCGGACATATTTCGCCGGTGACCGCTTTCTGTTTTCTGCTGGCCAGCGGATCGTTTCTGGCCTCGCTTTCGCGGTCGGCGGTCCGGCCTTGGCGCGCGACGGTAGCGTTGGTTTCCGCCGGCGTGCTGCTGGGGATTTGCTGCGTTTTCCTGCTGGCTTACTTCTTGGGCACACCGCTGCTCTACGGTCGAGCTTTCATCCCGCCGGCGCTCAATACCCTTCTCGCCTTCGTCACGCTGGGCCTCGCGCTCCTGGCGTTGGCGGGCCCGATGAGCGGGCGGTTGCGCCGGTTGCCCAGCGCCGATTCCAGTCCGGCTTTGGTCTTTGTCTTGATTTTCCTGCTTCTGGCGCTCGGCATCACGGTCACCGGCTACGTTTACTACTTGGATCAGGAGCATCGGTTCCGGGCCGAATTTGAACGGCAGCTTTCCGCCGTTGCGGATTTGAAGGTGAGCGAGTTGTCTCAGTGGCGACGGGAACATCTCGCGGATGCCGCCATTTTTTTCAACAACCCTTCGTTTGCGGCTCTGGTCCGGCGGTCCTTCGAGAAACCGGAGGATGCAGAAGTGCAACACCAGTTCCAGGATTGGTTGGGCAAATACTCGAAGCGCGAAGACTACGATCTAATCGGCCTGCTCGATACTCAAGGCGTCACCCGCTGGGGATTCCCCGCCGGCCAACCACCTCTGCCTGCCGTGGTTTCCCAGCGCGCGGCCGAAATTCTGCGATCCGGTGAGATGGCCTTTCAGGATTTTTACCGCGAGGAAGCCAGCCAGAAGATTCACCTGGCGATTTCGGTTCCGATTTTCGACGCCGCAGCGACCGGCCGTCCGCTCGGCGTGCTCGTCTTGCGCATTGACCCGGAAGCTTTTCTTTACCCTTTCATCAAACGCTGGCCCACGGCCAGCCAGACCGCCGAGACGCTGCTCGTCCGTCGGGAAGGCAACGAAGCCGTCTTTCTGAATGAACTGCGCTTCCACACAAACGCCGCGCTGAATTTCCGCGCGGCGCTGGACCGCGTTGCCATGCCTGCGGTGCAAGCCGCACTGGGCCGGGAGGGCCTGATGGAAGGCGTGGATTATCGGGGCGCGTCGGTGGTGGCGGTCTTGCACCACGTTCCCGACTCACCGTGGATGCTGGTGGCCCGGATGGACACCGCCGAAATGTATAACCCGCTGCGCGAACGCTTCTGGCACATGGTCTTCTTGGTCGTCGCTTTGCTCCTCAGCGCCGCCGCCTGCGTGGGTTTCGCCGCGCGACAGCAACGCTTCCGATTCTACCGGGAGCGCGTGGAGACGGCCGAGGCGTTGCGCGAGAGTCACGAGTTGTTCTCGCTGTTCATGCGGCACTCACCCATTTTCGCCTACATCAAGCAGGTCACGCCCACCGAGAGCCGTATGTTGTACGCCAGCGAAAATCTTCAACAGATGATCGGGGTGACGGCTTCCGAGATGCAGGGCAAGACCATGGCGGATTTGTTTCCAGCCGAGTTCGCCGCGAAGATCACCGCGGACGATTGGGCCGTCTTTTCCAAAGGTGAGGTGCTGAGACTGGATGAGAATCTGAATGGCCGCAATTACACCACGATCAAGTTCCCAATTCCCCAAGGCGCCCGGAATCTGATAGCGGGTTACACCATTGACATCACGGAAGAGAAACGGCTGGAGGTGCAGTTCCTCCGCGCCCAGCGGGTCGAAAGTTTCGGGGCGCTCGCTAGCGGCATCGCCCACGACCTGAACAACGTCATCGTTCCCATTCTGGTAACCGCGCCGATCTTGCGCGAAGCCGCGACGGACAACGAAGGTCGCGAACTCCTGCGCACCATCGAAGACTGTGCCGGGCATGCCACGGACATCATCAAGCAATTGCTCACCTTTGTTCGCGGGACGCCGGGTGCCCGCGTCCCGCTGTCCGTGCAGCATTTACTGAGCGACATGCGCAAGATCATCCAGAAGACTTTTCCCTGCGAGATTCGTTCCCGAGTGACTGCGGCTGCGGACCTTTGGCCGATGCTGGCCGATGTCACCCAAGTGCATCAGACGCTCATGAACCTTTGTCTCAACGCCCGCGATGCCATGCCCGCCGGGGGCACGCTGACGCTGGAGGCGAAAAACGTGACCGCGGACGAGGCGTTTGCCGCCAAAACGCCCGGCGCCCGGCCCGGTCCCTACGTGTGCGTCAGCGTGGCCGACACCGGCATGGGCATCGCGCCGGAGCACTTGGACCGCATTTTCGACCCGTTCTTTACCACCAAAGAACTCGGTCAAGGCACGGGGCTGGGTTTGGCCAGCACGCTGAACATTGTGCGCGGGCACCAAGGCTTCATGCGGGTGGACAGTCGGCTCGGGGAAGGCACAACCTTTGAACTTTATTTCCCGGCCACGCCGCAAGCCGAGGTCGGGAAACCGGCTGACGTGGCGGCTTCCCCCCGCGGCGGCCAAGGCGAATTGATCCTCGTGGTGGACGACGAAGCCGCCGTGCGCGAGAGCTTGTGCTTCGCCCTCAAGAGCCACGGCTATGAAGTGCTCACCGCCGCCGATGGCGATCAAGGGTTGGCCGTTTTCCGCCAGCACCGGGCGAAAATCAAGGCGGTCGTCATTGATCTGATCATGTCGGTCGCCAATGGCCCAGACCTGATTGCCGCCTTGAGAAGCATCGAGCCGGGCGTGGCAATCCTTGGCATCACCGGTCGGCTTGAGCGGGCGGGCGGCCTGAGCTTCGAGAGTCTCAACCTCTCAGCCGTTCTCAACAAACCTTTTTCCGGCCCGGAATTGCTCCAAGCGCTCGATGCCATGCTCCAACGATCCGCGGTCCCGGTGGCCGCAAAGGAGGCTCAATGAATTTCGCGGACCGAACCTGGCTCGTGTTACTCGTGGATGACCATCCGCTCGTGCGCGCCGGCTTGCGGGTCGCGTTGCGGGCGGCGCTGCCGACGGCGCACATCGAGCAGGCGGGCGCAGCGGCCGAAGCGCTGGCAAAGATCGCAACGCATCATCCGCAGCTCATCTTGTTGGATGTGAATCTGCCGGGCATGAGCGGATTGGATTTGGCGAAGCAGATCCGGGCGACGGATCGCCAGGTCAAATTGCTGATGGTCGCGGCAGAGGCCGACCCGTGGACGGTTCAGGAGGCGTTGGCCGCCGGCGCGTCCGGCTTCATGGCCAAGACCCGATCGGCGGAATGTTTGACGCAAGCCGTGCAGACGGTTTTGAGCGGGGAGGAATTTCTTTGCGAAGACAGCCGGGCCGCGCTGCATCAAGCCACCCAACATGGGAAATTCGGCCACGAACCGCCTGGGCCCGCAGTCTTATCCAGCCGGGAACGTGAGGTCTTGCGCTACCTCGCGCACGGCGAGAACACGAAGAGCATCGCCTCGCTCCTGGAGATCAGCCCCAAGACGGTGGAAACCCATCGCCAGCACATCTTGGTCAAACTGGGCACCAACAACGTCGCCGCGCTGACCCGATACGCCATCCGCCACGGTTTGATGACGGTGTAAAATTGCCGGGCGGAGCGCGCGTTCCTCCCTCTCCCCCGCCGAGGGGTGCAGGGTTGGGGTGAGCATTTCCCGAAAGCCATCTCGCGCTGTGGACCCTCGAACCGGAGTGCGCCCGTCCTCGGGCGCAGCAACTGCCGAATTTTCATACGGGAACAGAATTTCCAACCCTGTTTCAAACTCGGAGACTGCTGCGCCCGAGGGCGGGCGCACTTCGCTCCAGCCCATCAGGATTTTCCTGATCCAGCCGGCGTTGCCTATTGCCGATGTCGAGTTCGTGCGAGCAGTTCTTTATTTCGGCCAAACTTTATGACGACAACCATGGAAAACGAACGGGCGGCTGGTGACGATACCACCACAACCACGCTGGCCGGCAAATACCTCACCTTCATCCTCGGCGGCGAGTCTTACGCCATCCCGGTCCTCAAAGTCCGCGAGATCATCCGGTTGACGAACATTACCACCGTGCCGCAAATGCCCGCCTGCATCCGCGGCGTCATCAACCTGCGCGGCAAAATCATTCCCGTGATGGACCTGCGCCTGCGCTTCGGTTTCGCCGCGGCGGCCAACGTGGAACAAAACTGCATCGTGGTCGTGCAGGTCAGAAACCCCGCCGGTCAGGCTACGGCCATGGGCCTGGTCGTGGACGCGGTTGAGGAAGTGGCCCAACTCGCCACGGCGGACATCGAGGAAACCCCCGACTTCGGCGCCCAGGTGGACACGGAATACATCCTCGGCATGGCCAAAATCAAAGGCGTTGTCAAAGCCCTGCTCGATATTGACAAGGTCATCGGCGGTGACGCCACCGCGGGCCATCGGCTGCTGGAAAGCACGCTGGCCTGAAGCTTTGAATCACGATCTGTTCCTCCAAGAAACCAAGCGAGAACCTATGCAAAACCAAATCAAAAAAGACCGTATTCCATTCCGTTGGTTGAACGGGTCAACCATCGCTGTCTTGATATGCTGTGGCTACTGGCACGGCCAAGCCGAGGACGCCAAGCCCACACCGGCTGCTCCTGCCGTTGTTCCTGCGGTTGCTCCGGCGACGGCTCCTACAGCTGCGCCTGTTCCTGCACCTGTTCCCGCGGTTGCTCCTCCAGCCGCCCCCGCAACGGCGCCAACCGCGCCGCCGGCAGCCGCGCCAGCGAGTGAGGTCAAGGATGTCAGCCTCACGGCCGATCAGGCGCTGCAGCGTTTGATCGCGGGCAATGCTCGCTACGTGGCGGGCAGCGCCACGCACCCCGACCAAACCCCTCAGCGCCGCGCTGAGTTGGCCAAGGGGCAAGCTCCCTTTGCGATCGTGCTGACCTGTTCGGATTCGCGCGTGGCCCCGGAACTATTCCTAGATCAAGGTTTGGGCGACTTGTTCGTCATTCGCAATGCCGGGAACATCCTGGACGACCACGTCATCGGGAGCATGGAATACGCGGTCGAACATCTACATGTGCCGTTGGTGTTGGTTGTCGGCCATGAAAAATGCGGTGCCGTTTCCGCTGCCGTTGCTGGCGGGGAAGCGCCCGGTCACATCCGCAGCGTGGTGGAAGCCCTGGAACCGGCGGTCGAACAGGTGAAAAACCTGCCGGGAGACAAGGTGGACAACGCGGTTCGGGCCAACGCCCAGCGTGGCGCGGAGATTTTGACCCACGTCGAACCCTTCCTCAAAGAAGCAATCAGCCACGCCAAACTTGTCGTAGTTGCCGCCCGCTACGATCTGGCGACCGGCCGCCTCGAAATCCTTAAAGAAGCCACCCCAAGTCTCTCGAAACATTGAACTGCAACAATCTGCCACGGCCAACAAACAAACCGCAAACAGTAGCATTACACTAGGAAAGAAAACGATATGAACACCATGACCATAGGAAAGAAAATCGCCTTCGGATTCGGCGCTTTGATCCTCATTGCCACCTTCCTCGGCGGGTTGGCGATCTTCAACATGAAAGCCGTCCAAGCCCAGTCCCAGAAGCTGGCGACGGAATATGTCCCCGAATCGCAAGTCGCGGGGGACTTGAGCACGGCGCTGGCGGAGGTGCAGCTCGGAGTCCGCAGCTATGGGTTGACGGCGGACAACGCATATCTGGACGCCGCACGAAAAGGCTTGGGCGAGTTGCACAAGCAGCAGCAAGCCGCCCAGAAGCTCGCCGACGAGCACCCCGATCTGGTCAAACTGCGCGACCACCTTAAAGACTTGGACCCGGCGCTCAAGAGTTACGAGGACCTGATCGCCCAGACCGAAACCAAGAACAAGGAGATCGT
>CAIKLQ010000143.1 GCA_903828255.1 uncultured Verrucomicrobiota bacterium | reverse complement strand
GCCCGACCGAAAAGCGAACCATTACAAACCCTTGGCGGCGAGGGATGGAATGCCCGTTTCATTTTTGGCCGCACCGGTTGACTTCGACACGCTGTTTGAGGCATTCCCATAGCTGAGTAGAAGCACGGTTTCCCAAAGGAGGTTTTCCCCTGAGTTGATTTCATGTGTGTCCGCCAAACGTGGCGGTCGGCTTCCGTCTTTAATTTCCCTTGCATGGCCAACCCTGTCGGGTGGCGTTTGGAAGGGGACCCTCCAGCCGGAATTGGTAGTGCTGACTGGCGCCCGGCTGGAGAGTAGCAAAAACCTGCGCAAATCGGTTCAAACCCGATGGGCAGTCGTTGGAAAGGAAGTCACACATGAACCTACATGATACGAGCAACTTCAAGGCTACCGCCTTGAACGAAGCAACCCTCCGCAGCCGCGCCCCGAGCATTTTTGCCGCGGGGCCGATGAGCGGTGTCAGTGGCCGTTACACCTTCGTGCCGACGGTGCGGATTGTGGACGGTTTGCGGGAGCAAAACTGGCTGCCGGTCGAGGTGGAGGAACAACGCATCCGCAACGAAGCGCGGCGGGGATTTCAGAAGCATCTGCTTCGCTTCCGTCGCGGAGAGCAAATGGAAACGCTGGACGAATGGAACGTGGAACTGGTGTTGATCAACTCGCATGATCGCGGTTGCGCGTACCAGCTTCACGCGGGCATTTACCGGCGCATCTGTGCCAATGGATTGGTGATGTCTTCGGATAGCTTCGAGGCGATCCGCTTCCGCCATTCCAAACTGGAGACGGACGAAGTCGTGCGAGCGAGCTTTCGCCTGCTGGACTTCGTGCCGCGCGTCGGCGAGCTGATCAATCGCTTCCGCTCCTACACCTTGGAGGCGCGGGAGTCGTTGGCGTTGGCAGGACATGCCCTCGTACTGCGTTACGGCAGTCTGGACAAGTCACCGATCGCGGCGGACACGCTGTTGAAGGCGCGCCGGCCGGAAGATGAAGGTACCGACCTGTGGACGACGCTCAATCGTTGCCAGGAGAACCTGATTCGCGGCGGCGTGTCGGATTGGCATAAGGACCGGCGCGGCAAGTTGCGCTCGGTGCGGGCCTTGCGAGGAATTGATTCCAAAGTGGACCTGAACAAGGGACTTTGGGGTCTGGCGGAGCGGATCGCGAATCGCGAATCCTTGCCGCCGGTTACGGCAGTGTCGCTGGTGGCCTGACAGGGCTGCGGTTGAAGTCCACTTCAACCGCAGTTCCATCGAGCAAGCGCGCTGGTGAAATGGTTAAGCGGTTATTCCCAAGGTTGCCCGGCTTTCGAGAGTTGTGCCACGACCAAAACAATTCTCACCCATCCTTCCTCCGCTTCCAGCCCTCGCACTGGTTTTCGCCCAACCACCGCTTCGCCCGGACGTCGTGCCTCAATGAATTTGAAACTCCGGCGCGGGCGGCGGCTGGGGCAGCGCAGCGGAGGGCCGGGGCGCAGCCCTCCCGGTCGCGGCCCGGAGCGTGCGCCTGGGCCCCGGTCGCCGGACGTGCTGGGGCAACCCCAACTGCTGCTCCCCGCTGCCGGGCGAAGGCTCAGCGGCTGCGGAAACCTCCAAGGCTGGGCCTCAGCCATCCATCCACAATTCCAAATCAGGCCGCGAGGCGTTCGCTCCACGCCCACTGGCTGCCGGCCCGGTATGGCACCGGAGTTTCCTGCAACTCCAGCGGCGCCGTGGCGGGAATCGTGGGGGCTGCGGCAAGCATGTCGCCGACGGCCCGGCGGATGAACGGTCCCATCTGCGGCCATGTGATGCGGTGCATCCCCACGGCGTTGATCCCCTCGGGAATCGCAACCGGGTGTGACCGCGCGACGAACTCGCCGCCATCAATCAGGTCCGTAACCTTGTGAATGGTCAGCACCAGGTCCTTGCGCCCGTCGCGCACCATCGCCGCAATCGGGTCCGGGCCGGCATACGACGGCCATGTGTGCCCACTATGGTGGAAGTTGTAGAAACCCAGCGATGGGTAGCTGATCAGCGGGTTCGGAATCTTCTGCCCAAACGTCGCCATCAAGCAAAGCTCCGGGCGCCACTCGTCCATCAGCAGCGAGTAGAATTCCGGCGTCTTGACGCGGCCGGTGAAGACCGGCAACCCGTGCTCCTGCGCGAATCGTGGCGCGATCACTTCGTCGTCGCGTTCGTGGGGATATTTCCACAGCCGCACATGGGCGTGAATGAAAGTCTGGGTCGGATCATCGGAGGCGACGCCCACCACCGTCACTCGGTCGGCCAGCGGGCCATGCAAAAGTTCGCGCAGCACATGGTAACCGCCCATGAAGCTGCCAAAGACGGCGACCCGCGTCTTGCGCGCCGCGGCCGAAGGTAGATGAGGGAGGAGGCGGAGCGATTGGGCTCCGGCAGGCAGAGGACTGAAGTAGTTGTTCATAACAAGTTCGCTGCACTGCGCGCACCGGGCGGCGGCAATCACAGGGCGTGACCCAATCACACCCTCATCGGAATCCTGACGGCAAATTCGCGGTCAAGCGACTTGCGTCGTTCCAATGAGACCCGCCGCCGGTGCAACGCAAACTAATCGCGCGATAGATTTCGATCAGTTTCGGCGATGGATCAAGTTTTATTTCACAATAGATTCGATTTGTTAAGGCAGCCACCTAGCTTGATTCAGCGCCTTGAGCACGCCGGTCTGGCGCAGAATTCTTTCGACCGAAGCAATCGTGCGCTCGCCCTCGCCTTCGCTGGCGACCCGGCTTAAGCCTGCGAAGTGGCAAGGCGATGTAGGGAGGTTCCTTTGCGGCGGCGAGCACTCTTCGCCCACTGCGTCCGCGAGCAACCACTTGAGGACGTTGCGCAAGAAGCGGGTGTTGTCGGCGACAGCCAACAAGCCCAGCGCGCTCGACTCGAACAGATGCGGCCCGCCAAACAGGACGAAGCGGCCGTTGCCATGCCGGCCCGCGATCGCCAGCGGCAACGAAGCAAAACAAATGCAGCGCAGCGTTAAGTCGAAACTCAGACAACTGCCACCGGTGGAAAGCGCGAGTGGCCCGGCGGCGGCACCCGGCAGAACGGCGAACGTCGCGCCGGGCCGCCACCGCACCAAGCCGACGGCGTTGCGCGACCAACTGAGCGGCAGACACTCCGCGGGCGTGTCGAGTTGCAGGTGGAGCGGATCGGTCTTGCGCAAGGCACGCACGTCCAGCACCGCATCGTGATTGAGGCGACAGCCCAACGCCAGACACAGGTCGCCCAGATTGGTTTGGGTGAAGGCGTCGCCGAACCGATACGCAAACGCCAGCAAGCGTCCGCCGCTGTTAAGAAAACGCAACACCTCGCAGATTTCGTCCGGGGTGAAGAGGGAGGATTTCTCGCACCGCCAACGCTCGCGCCGCGCGTCGTAACGACCAACCGGCGGCGGGATGATGAGCAAGCGGCTCGCCTCCAGATGAGCGGTGAGCGGAGTCCCGGCCGTACTACGGCAGTGGAATCCAAGGCGGCAGAGAATTTCCGTCAAGCCGGCGAAGTTGGAATGAAGTTCCCGAGACGGGAAACCGGTTTGCGCCCAATTGGGCTGACCGTGGCTGGCATCAAACAACGCCCGTGGTGTCTCGCTGCTGTCGGGATGATTTCGCTTTATCAAATGCATCGCTTGTTCGCCTTCACGTCATCCGTTCTAACTCCAAGTCCTCACCGCGCAGGCTTGGTCCGACCCGCAGAGGGCGAGCCTTGCAAGCTCGCATCCGCACCCTCGCCCGTGCCGCTGCCCGGAAGGTTTCCCCGTGAGAGGGGGATGCCGGCAGCGGTCGAGAACCGGGCCAAGTCTGCCTTTGGTCCCAGCGACACCGCGCGGGCCGGGCGCACCGGAGCCGAGTCTCGTAAGCGAGTCTCGGCGCTTGTGCGCCGATCGGGCAAGCCGACCGCCAGGGTGTCGCGGGGCGGCGACTTGGCCCGGTCGAGGCCGCGTTCGTTCCCCCGCCTTCTTCAATAATCCTCCGGCAACAGTAATGTGGTTACCGCCCAACCGGCGTCAGTGATCACCCAAAACGGCTGACCGTTGCTGGCTTGATACGCCGAGAGCAGCCGCCCCCGCGAGCCCAAGGCGCGTTCGTTCTCCTGCCGGTCGTGGGCGTCGAGGTTGCCCCAATCGCCCGCGGCATGACGCGCAACGGCCTGCAAGACTTCATTGGGCGGCACCGCAGCCGCCGCGTTGGCGGTGATGCAGATGTGACCCAACGCAAACTTCGGCTCGCCCTTCGCTTCCAGCGGCGGCGCCATTGCCACTGGTGGCAGCAGCAAGCCTGCGAGGTCGGTTTCGTAGGTGGCTGGCAAGCGCGCTTGGAAGGCGGAATAGGCCAGCGGCAAATGTCCCCGGCGGGCGGCCTGAAACTGATGGATGCGATACAGCGCATCTGGGGCGGGATTCATGAAAAACTCCTGCAACGACTTCGCTGGCCTTCATAACACGATTTTGAAAACGAAAGCAACTAAGGTCGTGAAAAGCGGCAGAATATCGTTTTGATCCGAAGGTGCATTTCCCTACGACTTCGCTTCCGCGAGAATGGTCGGAACGGTTGCAGTGAGCCAGGCATCCTGAGGGGAGCGGCCAATATCGAGAACCGCTCACGCTAACGGGTGACTCCTTCACGGAAACGTCACGATGGCGAATTCGGAACACAAAGTTGGAAACTTAGCTCATTCGAGATCGTGTCGGGTAAAGGAAATGAACCGCTCGAATCGGACGTAATTAGGCGAGCCACTTCGTCCTGGCCCATGACGACGCGAAACCACCGTTCGCGATCCGTCATCACACGATACTGCCGCTCATCGGCGGTGCCATCCAGATAGGGCAAGTAGGCGACAATGGACTGTTTGCCTTCGGCTTTGCATCCCAAGCGATCAATGCGACCGGTTCGTTGTTCGATGTCGCTAGGATTCCAAGCCAGATCATGATGAATGACATGGCGGCAGAACCGTTGGAGATCCACCCCTTCGCCCATCACCTGGCTGCATACAAGGATATCCGGGAAGAATGGCGTGTTAAATGCGCGCATCAAGCGACCCCTTTTTTCCCTTTTGGTTCTACCAGTGGCCTCCTGGACGTTGGCCAGGGCAATGGCGACGTCTTCGTCTTCGTCCTCATCACTTTCCTCACTTTCAACCCTGATGCCACCGGTCTGGGTCTTCGATGCGGCTTCGAGATAAAGCCGCCGTTCCTCGGTCGAACACTGTTCGGTAATGAACTCAACAAAGGATTTGAACTTCTGCTGCCAGGAAATTCCAGATTCATCGCTGAAAGAAAGGGTTTTACTAACCGCCAGCTCTGGCGGGATTGAATCGAGTTCGGCGAGCGGGAAGCAGCGAACCAGGGTGGTTTTTACCCGCAGGAACCGACGCATGACGTCGATGAGCATTTCCCGCTGTTCTTTGGAAAGATGTGCGGCAGCGAGTGATTTGGAATGCTGCTTCAGAATTTCGCCCAAGGCCGCATCAACCGACTTGCGACCCGGCGTTTTGACGTCATCGAAAAAGCGTTTTTGGATGCGCTCCAGTAGTCGCTCAATATTTTGCGGATCGTTTTCAACGCCGTTTTCGCGGAGTCGATATTGCGCGCGTTGGATCAGGCGTCCCTCAATTTCATCGCTAATGTGGATACGCAAAGCCCGACAAGTTTGTCGGTAAAAAGCAAAAACCAGCACCTTCTCCCCGATTTCCCACAGATCAACAACCTTGCGAACTGTCGCATGGACTTTTGGGTGAGCGGAGCCACTGCATTGGTCGAGGGTTGAATCAAACTCACGTAAATACCACTTGGCATGAGCCAAATCCAGCGTGAGTTCCTCTGCGGCTTCCTGGTCCTCCTTTTGAGGCGTGCGATTCTGGCGCGTGAAGCGAAACGCCTCGTACGACGAAGACAAAGCCTCGCCCAGCAAATCCTGCCCCGCTTTGACCGCGCTGCGAGCCGCGAGGAAGAAAGGCAATAGCTGTGTAGTCGGAACAGGAATGCCTTTCGCCGCATCCTGCCCGACGATGGCTGCCCCGATCACCCGCTGGCGGCGATCGATTTCGGTGTCCGCCCATTTTACCCCCTTGTTATGGCGCAGAATCCACGGCCGCAGAGCCGCTTCAGCTTTCACCCGGCAACCTTTGGCGGATACAAACGCATCCATTACGGCGCGCTGATGATTCGTCAGGTCATCCCGCGGCGCTTGCTGAAGCTGGCGCCACCAAGTTTCGGTGTCGCCGTTACAATCCACCGGTTGAAGCCGTCCCCAACTTCGTTGTAGCGCAATCGCGGCGCGCTGGCTTTGAGTAAGACGTTCGCCCAAATCTCTCAATCGCAATTGAAAACCGGCAGAATCACCCAACTCGTCAGGGTTCCAGCGCACATCACCAAAGCGATGCAGCACGCCCAGGAGTTCATGATGTCCGAGTTGAAACGGTGTGGCGGTTAGAAACAACATCCGGTCGAATACCTCAGCCATCGCGCCATCGCCCGTGCGGAGATCCTGTTCCAGGTCGGGAGACTGGAGTTGTCGGGCGAGCGAAGTCGCCGGATTTTTCAAGTGGTGCGCCTCGTCCATGACGAGCAAGGGTGAGCGCCAGCGGGCTTGGGCCAAAAGGTTCTTCCACAAATCTTCTTCGATCTCGCGCAAAACTCGTCTCACCTCATGCAGTCGCTCACTGATTCTGGACTCGCCTCCAACGGCCCTGATCGGCATCGCTTCCATGGCTTTGGCAAGCTCCTTCAGATCAATCCGGTGAAGGCTCCGTGCGACGGCCTTGGGAACCGGATCGTCCGATAGTTTGCGGCCATCCTGCGCGGCTTCGTTATAGATCTCTTTCCAGAACCGGGGATCGGTCGTGAGCAAGTGTTGCCACAACTCGTCCCCCCAGCCGTGAGATTTCTCTTCGCCTATTGCCCACAGGAGCTCGGCGAGATAGCGATGGATATACCGTTTAACTTGAATCAAACGGCTGGCACCGCCGCGGCCATGGCGTCGTAACGCTTCGGCAATTAGTGCGAGCCTGACCCACCTGTCCGTTTGGCGCCGGCTCATGGCGCCCTGGGCAAGAAGGATGATGTGGGAGCGCTCGTTGGAAGGGTCATCGAGCAGCTTCATCAGTTCGATACTGTGGCGGGCGATCCCGTAACGCAAAGCCGTGGAATCGGTCAGTGCTTTGCGGGTAGCCGTATCCAGCCGCGCGGGACGCCGATTCTCAAGATACAGTTCGCAGAAAGTTTTTAGATCCTGCTCCCATTTTTCCACGAGGTTGGCGGGAGCCATGATAATCACGGGACCTCGCGGACTGCCAACCGCCACGCTGTAGGCGACAGCCAAGGCCACAAAGGTTTTGCCCATGCCGACTTCGTCGGCGAGAATCACGCCGGGTTGTTTGCGAAACCGACTCAGAATCTCCACCACCTCAGTTCGCTGCCGGCGTTGATCCACCGCCGGCACGTGCTTGCTGAGCCGTGTTCCCAGCACCAAATCCGGCGGCAGCCGGTATATGTCACTCATTCTTGACATCGGTTTACCACACGTTTCCAAAAACCCAGCGCCTCCGCCGAAATTTGATCTCCATGCGGTGCGACCAACTGCTCCAGCTTCCCCACCAACTCACGGAGAAACGTTTGGAACACATCGTCAAACGCCTTTCGGGAAAAAGAGCCGTCAGCCGGTTGGTAATCAACTTCGTGAAGAACAATCATGAAGTCAGTCAGAGTCAGCAAGGCTTCGTCAGCCGCAACCTGATTGCGGGTCAATTCCATTGCCAATCGTTGAGCGAGCGGCTCGATGCCGATCATTCCCCGCAAGCGCCATTCCAGCGACTGCGGACCAGCGACGGGCCGCTGAAGGTTCGCGCGCAGTTGTGCCAGCACACGAGCCCGACGGCGGACGCGGTGGAGAAAGGTGGTTTCCAGATCGTAGCGACGCAGTGGGTCCAAATCAACCGGGGTGGCCGAGTCCAAGTCGGTATCGAATAGTTCCGTCGGTTGTTGCTGCCTGGCCCAGGCACGAAAGGCAGCGCTGGGATCCACGGCCGCAAGAATCAAGAGCATGTCATCGGCGGACATGTTTTCCAGTAAAGGGGGCGGCGGCAGGCGGCTGGCATCCTCCACGTTGAGGGTAAGAAAAGCCTCTTGATCACCCCATTGCACCAGCAGCTTCTCGGGTGGTTGGGCCGGCTCCCAAGCCACCTCAATCACTGCGTGACTTCCACGCTCGCGCCACAACCCGGCGTTTAGCAACTCTGGTTTATCCTGGCCGCATGCATAAACCTGCCAATCGGCGGGAAGATGCGCCAGGTCCAGTTGCAAGAGAATGCGCCTTGGATCGCCGGCGCGATAGGTGGCGGACAGGAACCCGGCCGGCAGCGGCGGAGTCTTGGCTTGTTCTTCCTCGTCATTTTCAGGACGCGGCCCCAACCACTCGGCTGATTCCGGATCCGCGACCGGATTCAACTCGGGCCAAACCGACTCCAGCAACCCGGCTTCCCGGCTGTAAGCAGTACGGTCAGCAATGGTAACTAAATTGGCCTCGGCATTACGAAACCGGCCTATTCCCATGCCGGCACAGGTAAAGTTGGAGGAACCGATCATCAGGGCAGAATACCCGCCGGCAAACATCCCCAGCATTTTCGCGTGCCACGGCCGACGGTTCCGGTCTTGGTCCTCCAGCGGCAACACAAAAACATGCACCGTGGTTTCATACTTTGCGGGAGTGAGCAACAAGGATTTCGGAGCAGCGAGTCGCGGAACATCCGCCTCCGGCTCGTCACGGACCACTGGCACGAAAAAGCTGACTTTTCGTTCCCCACCCCGTGCCATCAATTTGCAGGTGGTCGCCGCGACGAGGCAATTGTCGGCATCCAAATCAAAGAAGGGCGACGCCATCCAGATTTCATTAGGCGAACCAGCGCGCCGCCGACAAGCCAGAATCGCCTCGTCAAGACTGCTGCGCGCTGACTGGCTGGCATTGTTCGCGGGAAGGGTAAAGACAAATTGCTGGCGCACGTTCCCGGCCCGGCCGGCGGGTTTCCACGACTTCACCAATTGCAAAACCTGCTTGAGAAACGTCCCGGAACGCTGAATTTCCGGCGGATTTCCAGCCGCACCGGGCACGAGCTTAAGCAAACTTTGAAGGAAACCGACCGCCTCGGCTAACATTCCAACATCGGCATCCTGAATTGAGAAATCCACAGCGGAAGCCACTTCATAATTGGAGCGGTAGCCAGGTTCAGTAAGATTGGCGGACGCAATTATGACCCGGACATGCCGATTCCAGACCAGGAGGCTAAGCTTGGCGTGTTGCTTGCCGCCGTGAATTCGCACTGGGAGCACATCCCAACGCAGCGAATGCTCCACCCCGGCCTGAGTATGATCTACCAGCACGCCGGCATAGACACCGCCCAGCCGGCTTTCGCGTTCCAGCAAAAAGGCCAAGTCTTCACGATTGGGTTCCGATTCGATTTCCAGAAAGCGGGCGAGACACTGTTCATCGAACAACCCTGGAGCAAACGTGTAGGTGGTGGCCAGGCAGCCAATGGGATCCCCGGCATCCTTGGGCGGCCGCCATAGGTCGAGCATGATTCCGCTGCTCGTGCTGTTGGTGCGTTTGCTCATCTGAGGTCGGAATAGAAACGCCGGATGGGTTTGCCACGATAATCATGAACATACCGGTCCGATAAAATGGCGCGACGCGGCGTGCGATAGGCGTGCCGGATGTAGATACGGTCCTGACCGATACGATCGAACCAAGGCCGTTTGCCATCCGCCGATTTCCCCCGTTGAACCATTTCGTGATGGGCGCACAAAGCGAGGGCGTAATTGGTTTCATTCATCAGTTCGCCAAAAACACCGAAGCGGTCACTGAACAGACTGGCAAGGGAAAGACTGGCCAGTGCCACCTCACCAAGAGCTGCATGGGTGGTGGCAAAGCGCGCATGCAATTGCTTCACGCTTTGCTTGAACTCCCGGTTGCCGGCAATCTGCGGCACATCATATCCCTGCGCATCACGGCCGGACGCTTCGGCCTTCAGGACATCGAAGGCATCCTGCAAGCCACGGGCAAAATTCTCGTAAGTTCTGATAGCCACCAACAAGGTTCGCAGACTGGGAACTGCTTTTTCGAGATCGTCATGCAGCCGTTCTTCCAAAAAATTATCGGCCTGAAACTTTTCCTGCAACATCCATATTTCCGGCAGCGCTCCCAAACGCCGCTCATCGGACGCGTGCAGCAACTCACGGAGGTAGCGCCGTTCCCTAGCCTTGCCGCCGGCTGGAGCAAAGGCTTTTGCCAGCTCAAACCAAGCTTCGGTCTTCCAACCCGCCCGTGTGAGCGGGGGCTTTTCCGCCACACTACGGGAAACAGCGGCTGACCATCTTTGCAACACTGGCCGCGCCCCTGCGATGCCACCCAAACCTTGATCCCGCGCCCAAGCATCCACCAAACCTTCCGCGTTGGGGCCCGGCCCGAGGTTGACATCCACCAGGCCCAAATGAATGGCGAGGCGCTTGTAAACGCCATAGAAGCCGAAAATACGAGGTGTTTTCAGGTAGCTGCGAGCATCGAGATACCCGTGCTGCTTCAGAGCCCGGCGGGCAACCAACGTTCCCGGCACACCCCAGATTTCAGGATCATCATCCATGGTTCGAAGAAAGGCCTCGACGATCAGCCATTCCCAAACGAGGTAGGGCGAAGCATCACGAAATTGCGGGTCGTCTTCGATATCTTCCGTCACCACCGCACCCACCGCCATGGCGGTGAGAAACCGGATACGCTGCATCCGCTCCCGCACCGCAGGCACCAGACGAATGGCGAGTTGGTCGGCAATCTGGTAGAGCCCCAGCGGATCGAGCGTGCCCTCACTCGTGCCAGGAGGATCATAGGTGGTCAGGAATGGAAGCGTCAGCTTCATCGAGTCAACAAAGGCTCATGTTATTAAAATGGAGTGGTTCCGGTGGGCGGTAAAGAATCGTCGCCCTCGATCTTCGGGCACTTGGAGCCAATGGATTCGCGGACAGGAGGTGACCAGTGCTGAAATCCCTCCTCGCCGGACGCGGCGAGGGCGCACCCATAGAAGAGGTCGTCGCAGCCGTAATGGGCATGACGACTGATCGCATCCATGCAAACCCGGAGGACCAGCTGTTGTGGGATGGAAAAGGTCTCCGAAAAAACGGCAGGGTGGGAAGCAGGTCGTATAAATACCGAGCCTGATCCAACACGAACACGTCCGTGAACATCACGGTATCCCTACCCTGATAGGCGACCCGAAGCTGTTTGCGCGTGTTGGCGTGGTAAGGGTAGCCGTAAAGACCCGTCAGCAGGTCGGTGAGCAGGTTCGGCAGGGGAACATCACAGAATAGTCGCTTCCCATCATCGAACCATTTGAAGTTTTCCAGAACCTTGATGAGATTTGGATTGCAGGCATCACGAATGTGTTGGGAGGAGAAAAAAGTATTGCCCCACTCGGACTCATAAAAGGTCCGAATCAAGGAAACAATTTTAGCGGCGTCCCCCAGTTTTGTCCCTTCACCCAGCGTTTCCTTAAAATGGAATTCGTGCTGCGGGGTGCTTTTTTCGAGTAAACTTTCGGCGAAGAGGACATGGCGCAAAGCCGGATAGAGCGGATTGGACCAAGCCTCGACGACCTTTCCAGACTCGGCAACCGCCTTGGCGAGCGCCTCGCCATTGCTGAAATATTCGCGCCGAGAGCCGGGCAAGGCGACGACGCGCCACCAAGGGAGAAGCTGGCCGGCGAAGCGGATGACAAATTCCGTGGTAAATCGGCTGTAATGACCGAGGAGGTCCGCAAGGACGTCATCCTCGACGAATTTGTCGAAATGCTCTGTCCACGTGTCGTTGTCACCATTCGCGTAGCTCCAGAGTCCGATCGTGTGTCCCCACTTGAGTAGTTCCTTTTCCTCCAACGTGGGTTCGGTGAGCTTGCCCTGGACGATGCCCAGGTCAGGAACACCCCGCGTGGGATCCAACTTGGCCAGCGCCTTCGGGCTCTTCCGCAACCGATTCCTGACGATCATGCGGGCGGGAAGCTCCGGGTCCATTTTGGGAAAAGGCTCGCAAAAATTATTGATGAGGACCGAGAGCGGGGCCAGGCGTTGGTGCACGAACAACTCGCGCAAAACGTGAATGGTGTTGGGCTTCCCACCGAACAGTTGGGAACAGGAGTCAAAATAGACGATATCAAACTGCTGCGGGACGATGGCAAGGAAATGCTGGAGTTTGCCATTGTGAATCTTGAGGAGCAACCCCTCGCGACCGAGCACCTTGATGGCTTTGGCAAAGGCATTATCGTCGCTCTCGATCGCCCAAATGTTGGTGAACGTCACCCCAGCGCGCTTGAAAGCCATGAGATCCGGCATGGGGTCAGGTCCAGAAAGGAAAAGCACATTTAGGTCTTCAGCCTTCCGGGTGCCAACGCGGGATTGGTGCAACGAATGCCATTCCTCCGTGACGAATTTCACGGCTCCCTCTAAATCGGTATCGCAGTGTTTGTGGAGAAAGCGCACGCAATAGTTCATGGTGCGGTTAAACTCCTGAGCGGTGACCACAGGACTGGAGGCGCGATCAACGGTCAGGCTCTCAACGGCGTGCGCAATGACGCGTTGTCGAACCGCATCCTTTTCCGGCTGGGAGTATGATAAATCACCAGGGTTCATGGCGGTAACAACTCCGGTTGAAGTGTTTCCTCGCCTCTGAACTTCTCGTATTTGGTGTGTGCCGTCAGGCGGAGCAGAGATTCCACATGTCCGGCGGCGCGCATGACTTGGTAAAGGTCAAGGTGCTCAATCGTCGTGTACTGCTGCACGTGGGTCGAGAAGTAGGGTTGATATGCTTGCCCCTTGTGAATGGCTGCGGTGACAACGATGGCGGGGTCGCCGTTTTTGGACTCCCCTAGCTTGTTCATTTCGTGAACACTTTCTGGTTCGTGGTTGAACACCCTTGATTGGACTCCACCATTACACCGGCTAGCGGGAAGTGAATCCAAGAGGCTGCAACCTTTTCCTCACCCGCTTCAAGCACTTCCCTGTAAGCAGCTATTTGTCCTGTAAACTGCTGGGCCTTCGCCAAACAGTGCTCGCGGCGGAGGGGAGCGCTCTTGTGATCTATGATAACCACGCTTCCGTCTGCGAGCCGGAGTAGAAGGTCAATCGCGCCATGCCAGCGGCCACCCGCTGCGCGTGGACCACTGGCCACTACTTCTGCATGCCATTGTGCCCCGGGATAGCGATGCTCGACCCACTTCAAAAAACGATCGCCTGAGGCAACGACATTCGCCGGTGACAGGATTCCGGTCACCGAAAATGCAGACAGGCAACGTGCGGCAATGGTACCTTTCTCAGCAGCGCTTATCGAGGTCATCGAAGGGAGAGCGGCAAGGTAAGCATGCACGGCATCACCAATGGAGGCGTATTGGCTTTCCTCGGCTCCGGCCGGGAAGAACGACGGTCCAGGGAGCTCCTCTGAATGGGCCACGACTACGTTTTGCGCTTTGGGAGCCTGGCTGGGCGGGTGAAAACGTGGTGTGAATTCAGGCGGGTTTGCGACTCCACTCAATGACAGCCAGCGTTGCTGCTGCGTCGCAGCCACCCGGCAGTTCTCCGCCATGCTGCTGTCCAGGAGCCGGAGAACGAACGATGTGTCGATCCCGTCCAACGCGTGTTCGCCATCGCCCAAACTGCATTTGATTAATGAATCCACGGCGGGGAGTTGCGCGAGCCAAGCATATTTGTCCTCGCGATGGGCAAACACGAGTTTGCTCTTGGCGCGGGTGCATCCCACGTAAAGCAGCCGGAGATTCTCATTGCTGTCCCTGTCGGCGCGTTCCTGGCCCTCGGCTGACGCCAGCGCTCGGTCTTCAAGGCCGCTTCCCGAGCGCAATTTTTGGAATTCGCCGTCCGTCTTTCCGAACGGCCAGGTCCAGGATCGCACTGTCCGTCCTGCCAATGGATCCGCATCCGTTTTCCCACCTCCTGTGACAACCGGGGACCACATGTCAGGCGAGCGGGAAGAATCCAATCCGCTGAGCACGACCACCGGCCATTCCAACCCTTTCGCGGAGTGGTAGGTCGTCAGCGTCACCGCGTCGTGTCCCAAGGGTGGGTAGCACAGATCGAGCTTCTCTGTTTCGAGACGCTCCAAGTAGAGAATCAACCCGCTCAAGGTTGCGGCTTCTCCAGCTTCGGAGGCGGACTCCTCATACTCGCGGCTGTGACGCAGCAGCGAGTCCAGGTTCGAGCAGCGCCGAGCGGGATCGCGCCATTTGGCCACCAGTGCCGGGAGCCCAAGAGCTTCGAAGACTTGCGGCACAATTTGCGCTGGTGAAAGGAGCGAACGATCAATCTCTCCAATGCGGGCAAGGCGCGGATCACCTTCCCAAGGCTGGCAAAAGCTTGCGTCATCGCTTGCTTTCGCGGCGGCCAGAGCGATGAGACGCTCTGCGATCCAATCAGGAGTGTCCTTTTCGGGATCGCCCATGATGTGGATGAGCGATGCAGCAGCAAGGGAGTCGCTTCGATCCGCCACGAGGCGCAAGCCGGCCAAGACCGTTGCCCCCTCGCGCGTGGCCAGCAGGCCCGGGCTCTCCAACAAGCACGGAATGCCCAGGTCTCCAAGTGCTGCGGCGATCGGTTTGAGGAGGCGGTTGGTTCGTTCTAGGACGGCAATGTCACTGAAGCGTATCCCTTCCGCTTTCAGTCTAGCGATTCCGCAGGCGAGTGCGGTCGCGTCATCCGTTTGATTCTTCGTGTGAAACACCCACCGCTCCAATCCCCTCGGAACGTCCGGCTTCTGGGGCTTCTGCCAGGCGTCGTCTCCCAACACGGGCGCGAAGACGGTGCCGACAAACTGGACCAGCCCCCGCTGACTGCGGTAGTTGTGGGGCAGTTCTTCCCGCGTGGCGTCAGCTGTGTCATTCCAGAGGTCGTTGACCAGCTTCGGGTCCGTGTCGCGGAAGCCGTAGATGGCCTGTTTGGGATCACCCACCCACCGACTGCGAGGAGAGATACGCCGGAGCCGCTGAAAGATTGCGAGCTGCAGCGGGTTGGTGTCCTGAAATTCGTCAACCAGAACGAGGTCGAAATCTTCCCGCAAACGAGCCGCGAGAGTCTTATCATCAAGAAGTCGAAGGAGCAGAATTTCCAAGTCGGTGAAATCGACCAGTCCGCGCTCGGATTTGTAGCGTTTGTATTCTGAATCCAACCGATTCGTTTCGTCTGCCAGGAGCTTCGAAAACTCCCTGACATCTGCGAGCAGCCTGGGATTGCGGCACACGTCAGCGGCATGGTTTCTGAGAGGATTCAGCATCGCGTCGGCACCAGACCTCTTCCCTGCAGTAATCTTTAGGGCCTCGATGTAGCTGGCCCAAAGCGGCAGGTTCTTTGATTTTAGCTGTCGAAGCTTCTGGCGCGCCTTGTCTGTCGTCTGGGTTTCGTCGACCAGGGTTCCGATGTTCTCCAACGCGGCTTCCCCGAGTTCGTGTAATCGACCAATCGGCGGCTCCTCGATCGAGGCCCCGCCGGGAGCCAGCAACTCACAGACCCGCACCGCGCTGGCCGTCATCTGAGCCGCGAATTCGGCGTCAGCGATTCGATTACCCCGCTTCGCCGCCACCAGGCCCAATATGCGCTGAGGCAAATCATCGAGGCCCAGACGCCCAGCGAGGTCGGTGAGCGGCTGCCACGCCGCGCTGGGCAGCGCCCCAAGAAGATGGCCCAACGCCCGCTCGCTGGCAGACTCCGTTACGACTTCCAGGCGCGGTGACAACCCGAGTTCGAGCGCGTAGCGTGACAAGAGCCGATGCGCCACGCTGTGCACGGTGCCGATGGCCGCCAGTTCCAGCCGCTCGGCATTCTGGCCCGCCGCAAGCCGGTCAGCTGTTCCCGCCAACAAATTCGCCTGCATGCGCCCCTTAAGCTCTGCTGCAGCCTTCTTCGTGAACGTGGTGGCAAGGACACGTGCAGGGTCCAGGCCGGTTCTGACCGCCTCGTCCACGATGCGGCAGAGATCGGTTGTCTTGCCGGAGCCGGCGCCTGCGCGAACCAGTTCGAGGGTGTTGCTCATGTCGTTTCCTCCAGGCCGCAGATACGGGTGAAATCACAATACCGGCAGACCTCCTGCACTTCGTCGGCCTTGGGCTCCTCTTTGAGCACGATCGTCGCGCCCGCCGGCCACTCGGATGAATCTTGAAGCGGACGGGCGGGAACGGGAGCACCCGACGTCAGCCAGTCCCCGGCAGCTTCGACGGCGTCGGAGAACTTCTGCCACACCGTTTGAATCGCCGGTGCGCTGATGCTGGCGTGCTGGGCGGTCCCGTGAACGGCGCTGCCGGAGGGGGTGAAAAGCAGGCCATCGGAAAGAACCAGGTAAGCGACGGCTGGAAAGTCGCCGCCTGCCGTCGAGCGCCCATAGGCGTAGGTGGCAAGCTGCACGGCCCGCCCTTCCGCGATCAGTGCGTGATACTTGGACCGTCCGCCATACTTGAAATCGATGATGGCTTCTTCGCCGTTATTCCGCTTGGCCACGCAGTCTATCCAACCGTTCAGTGGCTTGCCGAACGCATTGCCGGCCAACGCTACTTCGATTCCAACAACTCGATAACCGCCGCTGGCCAGGGTGCTGACAAAAATGCGGGTGGCGTTTTCGATCTGGCTGCGAAGTCGTTGTCGTTCGAGATATTTGTTGGGTTGGGCCAGCGGCGCCGCGTCGAGAGGCAATCGTTCGTCAAACACAGCGAGCGCCTGCGCCACGGCGGCGTCGAGCGCGGGCAACTCACCTCCTCCACCGAAGACGCGCTCGAATATGCTGTGACAAAAAGTTCCCTTGAGCTGGTGATCGTCGGGGAGTTCGGCCATTGAGCCCGGTCGAATCTTCGCCGGGTAGTGGAGGGTCCATTTGAGCGGACAGGCGAGCCGATCATGCAACTCGCTGGCCGAGACGGTATCGTGATCTGAAAGCAGATTGGTTGGGATGTTCCAGAGTGGCCGTGATTTTTGCGGAGGTTCGATGACGACGTCGTGGTGCTCAAATCCGAATGGTGCGAGAGCCGTCGCATCGCCGGTCATCACCAGGTCTTCGAGGACGGGGGGATGCTCGACCTCTGGCTTCGGGAGCAAGCCTCGAACTGCGAGCCAGAGGGGGTGCCATCTTTTTTCCAAGTCCTGAGGCAGGACTACGGCAAGGAAGGATTCTTTCACCTGGCACTAGCCGCGTGTTTCAGCGGAACGAAGCGAGGAGAGCAACTTGCTACCATCATCCATCAGCACACCCGCAGCTCTCAACTCGCGTAGCTGACCTGCGGACCAGCGGCAGCCGGTAGTATCCTCTGTCCCTGGGCCGAGCCAAATCAGCCGGGCACACGGCCCATCAATTTCGGAGAGCGATCTCACCCGGATAGGGCCTCCCTCCGCTTCAATGAACGGGTTAGTTTCCGCTCCGTTGGCGAGAGCCTCTTCAAGCAGTCGCGCCAATTGCGGCTCCGACAGTGACGCCCCTTGACACTCCGCCAATTCGCCGAGCAGAGCCGCCTGTCCCGCCGCGGCGTGCAATGCTTCGATCAATCCTGGGGGCGCTTCCGCATCCTGCTCCAGCAATGCCGCCCGGCCCGCAGCCCACCGGGCCACCAGGCCGCAGCGGGTGCGGATGAGCCGTGATGACATGTCGCTTCCTCTTGGAGTGCGATCACAGTGAAACCAAACCTCTAGTCGCTCGCGCAGCTCACCTTTTGGATCAGACTCTTCACTGCAGAGGTCCGCCACCGCCTGATCCCACTCACCGCTTCCCAGGCCCGGCTCGCGGGTCAGGGCGTTGGCTAGCTTGAAGGCCGCTTTCCGGGGAATTGGGAGCACGGGCAGCGTCAGGAATCCGAGGAGCACCTGCGGGTCCACTGGCGCCCAACCAAGGGCCAGGCTCAACGGCAAAACCTGCAAAACCGGATGCGCCCGCGACCACGCGGATGCTCCAGTTGTCGGCAGGCCGATCCGGCTGAGGCACGCGTCCAACCGCAAGGCCAGTTCGTCATCTTCACAACAGACAACCGTGGTCGAAAGCTTGTGCGGAGACTTCGCCAGGGCGGCCGCGATGAATTCGACGGCGGCAGCTTCGCTACGGGTCAGGACATGACGGAACGTTGCATCCGGTCCAACCTCCGTCATGGCGCCGCCCAACAGAAAGCTCTGCGCCTTCTGCAAGGCCGAATCCTTGGGCGCATGACTGATCTGCTCTGGCGCATCGGCCACATTCATTCTTGCCAAAACCTTTTGCCAGACCAGAGGCCATGCCTCCTTCCTATCGTGCAACAGGCAACGATGTGGCGGCAGGACCTGCCCGGCATCCAAGGCATCAAGCACCCGCTTCAAGCGCTCCGCCTCACCGGGAAACTGAAACGTCCTGCCGGCCACGACCAGGGCCAGAGCGCGTACCAGCACCGGATGGGCCTCGGAGTCCGCCTCATCCCAGCCCGACAAGAGCAACTCCTCCCGCCTTGAAAGCAGCTCGGAAGTCGTCGCCCAACGATCCGCCTTGAGGCTTTCCGCAAACAGCGGATGTTTCGCGGCGTCCAACGCGGCCGCGAATTCTGAAACGCGGCTGGCTTGGTGAATCCGGGCCATGGGAAGTCCCAACTGGGTCTCGATCCATTCGAGCAACGTCTCAGGACCGCCGCGGTAATCGTTCTGGCAACTGCGCCTCCAAACAGGGCGAACAACACCCGGGGAGAGCCGGATCATAAATTGTGCGCCTTCGTCTCTGGTCATGATTTGGTTTCTCCGGTGATGATTGTCCACGCGGCGGCGCACTTCTCTTTCGGCTTACCGTCGCTGGCTTCGATTTTGGCGAGTTCGTCCAGTTCGGCTCTGGCGCGGCGCGGATTAGCGTCTTTCAGGATGGCGTCGCCGAAGATGTCCATTGCGGCTTGGAACTCTGATTCTTTGAACGAGAGGCTGGAGAGGCGGCGCGGGAAATAGGCATCGGTCAGGGACTCGCGCATCAGTCTGGCGGAGCGCAACAGCAGCGAGCGCGGTTGAGTCCAGCTTTCGTCAGGCGCATTGGCCGTGAGGTCGGGCGGCGCGGACGTGCAATTGGGAAACGATTGTTCCTTGATCAGGTGGTGGAGACGCATCCTCCGTTCCCGCGGCGGGCGGCTGGAAGCCTGCAGTTCTTGAGTCTTGGCCATAGTTCCTATTTTTTCGCCGAGGCGGCTCCTGTTTCGATCCGGGCAGCGCCGAGCAGTGAGGTGCCGGCCGCACCCTTGGCGAATGTGTCGCGGTTCATCGCACATTCTTTCAGCACTTGTTGAACAAGTCTGCGGGCGGGCAGGCACGCCGCATCCGTAGGAGCGATGCCCGCAAAAGGCGCGGCAACGGCATTGGTAATCAAATTGAGGGCATCGAGGGGCGACACGTGAAGTGTTTCGCCAGCTTCGTTCAGGTGACAAATCACGAGTGAATCTGGCGAGGCGATCCGACGGCTCTTACCCATCCAGCGAAGCGCATAAACCAGTAGCCAACCTGGGCCAAGTGACCACGCATCGCCAGCCACGAATGAGAAAGCATTGTTTCCCGGATTGGCATGAAGTGCGGTTTGGAACAGCCAGTCGGTAAATGGCTCGCCGAAGCCCGCAAGGATGGGACGAATTGGCTGACCACGCACTGTGCCGAGTTCCTGACCACGAACGGCGGCATAAATTTCCCGGTCAAACACGACGTGCATGGTGCGGGTGGGACGGAAAATCGGGTCGCGGAACGCGGCGGGTAAATCGAAGTTGAACACCTCGGGAACAAACTGGCTTTCGCTATTGCGGGTTTCACGCAGGCGTATGCCCTGTGCTTCACAGGCTAGACGGAACGCCAATTTGAACTGCGCGCTGCCAAGCGATGGCTTCAACCTGGCCCGTTTGTCCGCCATGCCCAAATCCGAGCCGAACAGGTCACGCCACCGCGACATGGATTCCAGCGCTGACCTTATCCATGAGTCCATCTGTTCGTCCGTTACGCCTTGGCCGGCCTGAGACGCCGCGAAGAGTTTGGCGGCATCAACCTGTTCTGCCACCTGACCGAGGATCATCTCCCGGTAGTCTTCGAGATTGCCCGGCCCGGCCGCTGACATCGTCTGCTGGATCACTTCAAGGCGCTCCAAGAGGCGGGTGGAGATGTGTTGGTCCCAAGAATCGGGGACACGCAAATTGAAGACATGCACCACCTGCTTCTGACCGTAGCGGTCGAGGCGACCAATCCGTTGCTGCAAACGCATCGGATTCCACGGCAGATCGTAATTGACCATCAAATGACAAGCCTTTTGAAGATTGATGCCCTCACCACCCGCTTCGGTGGAAACCATGAAGCGCGAGCCGCGCTCAAACCGAATGCGGGCGGCCCGGCGATCCTCCATTTCAACGTCACCATGAATTACCTCCACCACTGAACCGGGGAAAAGGGTAGCAATCCTGTTCGTGAGCATGTCCTGGGTGGTGCGGTATTGCGTAAAAATGAGAACTTTCGCGCCCGGCTCGGTCCTTCCGATTTCGGCGAGGAGGTCAGAGCAGGAGCGCCATTTGGAATCCGATGGCAGGCTGCGCAAACGAGTCAATAAGGTATCGAGCAGGATGCGCTCATTTTCGAAGAATGCCTTGGTGGGCAAAGCGAAGTCGCGGACTTCATCGTTTTGCTCGTCATCGTCATCGCCCTCCAAGAGTTCGGACAGTCGCTCAACCCGGCCCCGCAAAGAATCGAGTCGGCGTTGCAAAGCCCGTTCCAACGCGGGCCAACTGCTTGCGGCCAGTTTGTGAAAGGTGTGCATCACCAACTGGACCACCAGTTGAGTGCCCCGGTCGGAATCGCGAACGAAGTCGAGGCTCTTCAAGATGTATTCCGTTAACAACCGCGAAACCTCGGTTTCTTCCACGGTCCAGCGCACGTCGAGGGTCGTAGCCGTGTGGCCCTTGAAAAGAGGTTTGCCATCCCAATCCACCGCGCGCGATTTCGGAGTGCGAGTGAGCGTTTCAACCAGCGCGGGGGTCTGTAGTTGCGCGGCCACAGGCCGCTCGCCGGGTTGAAATAAATCCGGGCGGGCAAGATGCAGCAGATAAAGAAAGCGCTCATCGTCACCCTGATGGGGTGTGGCGGACAAGAGCAGAAGCCGGGGAGAACGCGGCGTGTATGGCTGATTCATCCTGACGGTAACCATGAGGAATGATAGGCCGTTACGAGCGAGAAGGCTTTCCGGCATTGTTTGGCTGCCATGAAGTCATAGAAACCGCTCAGAGTGGCTTTGC
>CAIKLQ010000142.1 GCA_903828255.1 uncultured Verrucomicrobiota bacterium | reverse complement strand
CTTGCGCTGCGGTAGGTCATGGATGCTGGTTTTCGTGACCGCCTGGGTGGTGCTGGCGTTCTTCCATTTCTTGATTTCGGAATGGCCATCCGCAAAGGAAAAGCCACAGGCCCCACCATGAAATGAAGCTGGCAAGTCCTGCCAGTTGAGTGTGTTGCCATCGGGCGCACCATCACAGGCATAAAAGCCGTCGTTAATGCTGTCAGGGTGTTCATCCAGAAAAACGAACGTGCTGGCGGGCAGCCGAATGTCGCCCGACTTGCGGAAAAATCGCCAAATGTCACCACTGGGAGTGCTGCCCATGAACCGGCTCATGGAGTAGCTGCGGGTGCGGGGGCGGCCATCCTCTGCCAGCATGAGATCGGCGGGGCATTTGTACATCGCCACGTTTTTGGCGGTGTATTGCCCCAGCAGGCCAGTCTTGAGCCGTTCGGGATTGGTCGTCGAGTCGCCGCCTCCCCAGCCGACCACATTAAACACCCAGCTTTCGTCCGGCTGGGCGGGGTTGGATTTATTGAGCACTATCTTTTCGTCGTTGTCACCCGCGTACATCACCCACGCCAGTTGCAACTGCTTTCCGTTGTTCATGCAGTAAATGCCCTGGGCTTTTTGCTTGGACTTGCTCAACGCCGGCAAGAGCATCGCCGCCAGGATCGCGATGATCGCAATGACGACCAGGAGTTCGATGAGCGTGAAGCCTGGCCGGGCTTTTCTCCTATGGCAAAGTGACAGTTTCATCTTCATTAACATCCTCACGTTTCTTGATTCGCATGGATCGAGCTGACCTGAATAAAGCCCGGTCGTCCAATCACGGACGACCGGGCCAACCCACCATCCAACCCATCCGTTACTGCACCAAAACCCGGTAATAAGACGCTGGCAACGCCGCCGCGTTGGTGAAGCTGAAGGCACCGGTGTTGGTTTGCACGCTGCTCCAAACGACTGGCGCTGTGAGATTCGTGGCGCACTGGATGACGCTGGTCTGCGACGGCGAACCCGGGACCACCTGGAACACGAGTTGCCCCCCCACAATTGCTGGCGAGCCGATCGTGGTTGGGGTTGTTGCCGCAGGCACGATTTCACCGGTGGCTAGGATTGCCGCGCCCGTCACGTCGCCTGAGCCCAAGGGATTGACCCACTTGATCTGCGCCAACTGGCCAGCCGTCAAGCCAGTTGCATCGGAGCCGAAGAAGATGCGATCGGCCCCGCCGCCCGAGGCGCTGCCGTTCCAACTGGTGATGCTCAAGGTGCCCGCGTTCCACGCGACCGGGCTGCTCTTGGCGAAGTGCAACACCGCCCCACCCGTGGCGGTGCCCAGTTGAATCGTCGTCGCCCCCACCAGTTTCAGGGTCTGCATTGTGACCGTGGAAGCGTCATTCACGACCGCGGTGCCGCTCTTGAGCACGAGGCCGGCAAAGTTGGCCAGACTGGCATCCGTCCCGAGCACGTAGGTCGGGGTGTTGCTGCCTTCCTTGTCGAACCCCAGCTTAACGGCGGACGCGGCGCTTGGACCGTTCTTGATGTCAATGGTGGCCGTATCCGTGAGGGCAACCGTGAGTGTGCCGCCGGAGCCGCTGAGCCCCGCAAGCGCGTTCAAGCTCACGCCGCTCCGGACAGCTTCAAGGAAGTTGGTCACGTCCGCGCCTTGACCCACGAGTCGCAAGCCGTAATCGCCGAGGCCGTTTACGATGGGGAGCGCGCCAGGATAACTACCGCCCATCGAAGCCGGATTGGCCTCGAAGTTTACGCCATTCTTGCCGTTGTTGTTTCCAGTATCTTTGCTGCTATTTGACGGCGGCGACCACGGTAAATCCACGACCAAGCGTGAATCGGCCAACGAGCTGCCGTTGCCGATGATCGGCCGGAACAACTCGATGCACTTCGTCGCCATTGCGGTCGAGCTGCCACTCGTATCGCCAGCTCCTTGCTCGGTCAGCCCAAGAGCATTGGTTTGAGAGCGGTAGATTTTCAACTCGCCACCGTCCTTGATGTCAATAAATGACCAAATGCGGAGGCCGGCGCTCTCGCCACGGGGGGCGGTACGACCTTCGCCAATTTGGGAGCGCATTTGCAGGTTCAGGTTGGCCTTGCCGCCAGCCTTGATCGTCATCGTGTTGGTAGGGCCGGCTTGGCCAATAGCGGCGTTGCCGGGATGGCCTAAATCCAAAGCTTGAGATCTTCGGCCGCTGCAGAAGTCCACGGAACTGCCGGATTCAAAGCTCATGTCGCACGCCAGACGCTCGAGACCGTCGCGGTTCCAAACCTGCACAGCATCGTGGAACACCATTCCGTAGGGTTGATCCATATAGAAGGAACGCGAAATGGTGCCGTTGGGGAACAGGGCAAGATTGGTGTATTGCTGGCCGTTGCGGTGCGGGCCGCGAATGGCGAACCGGCCAACGTTCCCAGTCCAGCCGGTTGCGTTGGTTTCAATCACAGAGGAATCACCGCCCGGCTGTCCCCGGATGATGAAATAGCCGTTGGTCATCACATTCCATTCAAGGAAAGCGCTGGCGCCGTTGGTGAGGATGAGCTGGAAGTCACCCCAACCCTGACGCCACTTGTATTGTTGCGGCGCGCCCGCATAGGTGTATGAGCTGTTTTGGAAAATTCCAAGTGAGACGCCGTATTCCACTTCAAATGGGCTTCTCCAGTTGTTAACGCCGTTTACGGGATCCCAAGGATCGCCCGAGTAGGGCAACGGTTCGCCAACCACGAGGGTGGACGTGCCGCCTTGGGAAAACCAGACCGTTGGGCTGCTCACTGGATTGGTGGAATTCAGCACCAGCGTTCCGCCGTTGGGACCGTAAATGATGGCGCGATCCGCCCAATCGCCAAGCGCGGTGGCGGAAACACTGCCATCCCCAAAACCCGTGATGACTTGGGTGGCCTGATAGTCGAGCACGCCGCCATCCAAGCTGGCATAGAAACCGCCGCCGCTTCCATTGCCGCCGAAATAGCTGGGGCTGGGGTAATCCGGTACCGTTGCGGTCCCGACAATCGTCGCCTTTGCTCCGGAGTTGACCTCGAATCGGTCAACCGTGTTAGCCGCGTTGGCAATGACATAATTGCCCCCGTTCAAAATCGCTCTGGCCCCGGAAGCTGCGTTGTCCGTGATTGGGCCATTCAGCGTCACGACCCCCGAACCCGAGCCGCCAAACATCCGGCTCGCCCCTCCCAGTTCAATGGCGTTGTCAAACGTCACGAGGCCGGAGCCGTTCTGCGAAATGCCGCCGCTCAACGTCAGTGCGTCCCCGCTCCCACCGACATTGTAATCGCCGGACGCTGTGAACAGGAGGGGTCCATTGGTTGGCCCAAAACTGTTGAGGCTTACGGTTTTGCCAGACGCCGTTTCTGGAAACAGGATGGCCGCGTTGGGTGCGGGGACGCTGTTGGCATACCAGTTGTTGACCGTGTCCCACAAGGTGTCATGGGCTTTGCTGCTCCAAATGGCCCACTGCGGCAGCGGCGCGGTGTTCGTGGATACGACCAAACTATACATGTTGAAGCCACCCGCCTGCTGCTGGACCGTCACCGACCCGCCGGCCGGAATGGTCTTGGTATAGACAGCGTAGAACTGGTTGAGATCAACATTACAGCCTTCGTCAATGCCGAGATAATCACCCTGCACCAAATCGTAGATGCAATAACCCGGGTTGTTGTAGTGAGGTGAAAGGCCCGTGTTCACCCGGGTCCAGCCGTCGTCTATCACCCACTGGGTGAGCGGAAAATCAG
>CAIKLQ010000141.1 GCA_903828255.1 uncultured Verrucomicrobiota bacterium | reverse complement strand
GAACGGTCGCGGGTCAATTCATCCACGGCGGCGGTGATGGCCTCGGGCGGCAGCGCGGGATTCAACCGCTCCAACGCCGCGCGCAACCGGGACACCAACACCACCTCGCCCTTCGTCTCCCGTAGCAACGTGCCGGTCGCGCCGAAGGTTTCCTCCAACGCCGACACCGTCTGCCAGCCAAGCTCCGCGAACAACCCGATGGCAGGCTGCTCGACAAGCTGGTCTTCAGTGTAGGCGTGGGCGCTCATGAGCGGGCAATGAACCAATCCAATGAACACACAGCGCTTGATTCGACCGCGCTCGTGTCAAAAGGAAACCCTCTGAAATTCAGGGGTTCACGCCGTTTTCCCCGCTTTTGACGCGCGCTGCTTTTCACAAAACTGGGCTGATTCGGGGGCGTTTTGTTCAAAGACCTCTGCGGCGACTGACAGGACGCAAAGCCCCTTCCCATCAAATACCCATCAAATACGCGCCAGCCTTTGTTTTCAGGGGTTTGCAGCGCCTTGACCGTGTTCCAAGCCGTGGTTTCTCGCTCCGCCATCAAATACCCATCAAATACCCAAACGCTTGGCTTGCCGGCCCTTGGTCGAGGGCGGGCGCTCGCCGGGGTCTCCCGCGTCAAAGAACTACGCCCAGTAAGGCACATACCTCATCAGTTTGTTGGCCGCGTTCTCATCCACGGGCCGAATCTTCTTCGCGACGAAAGCTTCGGCCAAAAGGCGTGAGGCCGTTGCGGCGTTCTTCTTCTCGATCTTGAATCGTTCCCGGATGGATTCGTTATTCGTGATCTGGTTCGTCACAAACCGCAGGCAGCAATGCTGGTAAACCGCGTGAATCCGTTCGTCCGGCGTGAGATCCTTGAGCGCCTTGTAGCGCGACAGCACCACTGTGGTGTGGCGGCTCCCGAGCCGACACTGATACGGCGGCAATTGATGCAACTCGATTTCCGTCACCACGGCATCCATCCCATGCCCGCGTTCCTCGCAAATGCCGAGCTGCCGCAGCGCGTCGGCGAACTTCTCATTTCTCGACTGGTTTTCGTCAATGAACCGGTCCACCGGCAGCATCGGCAACCCGGGATTCGTCACTTCCACGCGGTCGTCATAAATCTCCACCGTAATGCCCGTGCCCCGCTCCGTCAGGTCTTGATGCACGATGGCGTTGCCCACGATCTCGCGGATCGCCTTCTTCGGATAGGCGTGGGTCGTTTTGCGCAACGCCGACGCGATTTCCTCGCTGGCGGGAAGCAGGTCGTAAACAAAATCAATCAACCCCGCGAACCCCGCCGCGTAACCCCTCTGGTCCGTCACATCCTTGCCGTCCTTCACCTTGAGCTTCGACACCCCGTCATAGGCAATCACCCGCACGCATTTCCGCGCCAGCTTTTCAAAATCACCCAGCTTCTTTGCAAAGAGGAGCGCCCCCATGTTCGTGATGGTGTAACTCGCGCCCTCCCGGCGCAGGAATCCCTTGGCGATGAATACCTCCAGCATTTCCTTGCGCGTCGAAGGCAGCGGCCGCTTCCGCAGGTCGTAATAGCTCTGCACATCCAGCAGCGTCACCACTTCTTCCTCCCCGAGGCCGGACTTGGCGGCCTGGTCCACAAACTCCGGCTGGCCCTCCGCGACGATGCGCTTGAGCTGGTCGGGCGACATCGCCACCAGTTCCTCACCAGCCCGCATCCAGTAACGGCCTTCGTAATGCAGCGGATGCCCAATCGGGCGCGACGGAATCTCAAAGACCAGCACGCGACCGTCGGGATGCGCGACCTCCTGCCACACCACCTTGAGCTGAATGCGCTCATGAATGCCCGCCACCGTTTTCTCCGGCACGTCGAACGCCTGCGTGCCCACCACCTTGCGGGGCGCTTGGTCCGTCACGCCGAAAATCATCTTTCCGCCCCCCTCGTTCGCCAGCGCCACGCAATACGCCACCAATTTTTCAAAGTGGAAGTTGTTCTTGGCCTCCTTAAATTCGACATGCTCGCCCTCCGAGCGGGTGGTCAGCAATGCGTTGAGTTCAGCGACGGTCATAATTTTACAGGATGTTGCACGGTTTTCTCTGCCGGTGCGAGCGCGGGATTGAGCCGCTCCAACGCCGCGCGCAACCGGGACACCAACACCACCTCGCCCTTCGTCTCGCGCCCAAGCGAAGCGCCCTCGCCCATCGGATGGGAGAGGGTGGCCGCGAGGCCGGGTGAGGGTGCGCCGAAGGTTTCCTCCAACGCCAACACCGTGGCCCAGCCAAGCTCCGCGAACAACCCGATGGCGGGCTGCTCGACAAGCTGGTCTTCGGTGTAGGCGTGAGCCTTCATGCGGCGGCAGCTTGAGCCTGTTTGATATGCTCTCCGTAGTTGCTTTGGAGAAAGGTGCGCAACGAAGCAGGGCAACGGGCTCGCGGACCGATGACCACCATCGCGTTTCCTTCACCGACACCTGCCGTCTTTCCCGGCGGTTCAGGATGGCGCTTAAAAAGCACGGGGATAGCGAGCCGCAATGCTTCCGTGCACTCCAAAAAGAATGAGACCAAGTATTTTCCTCTTACAAATTTCTCGATTCCCCCCTTAGCGCGAAACTCTGCTTCGGCAGTCTGCAAATCACCTACTGCCCCGACGGTTGCTTTAACGGCATCGGCTGCGTGCTGTATGCGGGAAGTCTCCAGCACGAAATCTGGCTTTAATGCGATTACTCCCGAACTGAACTCAAAGAACGCCTTCACCTTGATGGCGTCCAACCTGGCAATCAGGTTATCACCCTTTTGCCGAGCCCTGCGCCAAAGAATGATTTGGGCCATAACGCACGCTAGGGCTTCCTTGAAAGTGGTAAGATTGCTCCGGAATAACTCCTTCACTCTTTGAAGTTCCGGAGGCTGAAGTGCACCGATGCCGCAGACTTCGTCTAGCGTCCGTTCAAGCGTGTGCTCGTTCAGCAATTCATTCTCAATTGAATAGCTGTCGGAGACAAACAGGTTTTCTCCTTGGTATTTCTCACCTCCCAAGAACTCGGATAAATCCCGGTCAACGAAGAAACAAATCGCTTTCTTCGGAAACCGATTCCAATCCATTGCTGCAAACAGATTGAGAACCTTGTCCTTGTTGCCAGCCTGGATCAACTTGCACTCCCAGCCTTCTGGCAAAACGTTTTCGAGAAAGGTGCGATAAAATGACGGGTCGTCTTTTCCTTCCACAAATCCATACACCATCTTCTTGCCCATCCGGTAGAAAAGCAGAAAGTCGTTGTATGGAACGTTGCTGCTAGCGAACGCATCCAGGTGGACTTGAATCATGCTCATAGGGACGCCGTGGATCAGGTGGCAACGAACTCCCCAATCGAATGTGCGTATGGGCGCAAGTCGTTGTCGTAGATGAACGGCGAATGCGTCACAGCGACCAAACCGGAACAAAACGCACCCTTCCGGATATCCACAAGGAAGCGCCGTTGCCACGGGACGGAAAGGGACAGTTCCGGCTCATCAATCAGCACAAAATACCGCTCCTTGCCGGATAGGTAGAGATGGCTGAAAAGCGATACAATCTGCTTCTCACCAGAGGAGAGGTCGCTCAAATCAATTTTGTGGTCCTTGTGTCGGTCGTCGTTGGGGACGATTTGGAAACCGAAATTGGCACTGTCGTAAACGAATCGCTTGTCCACAATGTATTGTGAGCAAAGGTCGCAGAAAGCAGACACGTGGCTTTCGCGCTCCTTGAGCAATTGTTGGAAGTGAAAAAGCTTGAGGAAGTAATGGCAGATAATCTTGCTATGCTCATTGGGAGAAGGTGAAGTCCGGACCTCGTTGATAAGCTTCAACAGCTGGCCTTTGTGCAGTGTTGTCAGGATGCCCTCTGGAATGCGGTCTAAGACTGAGCGAATTGTCTCCTCGCGAAGATTGGCAATCTCGCTAAGCCCCACGCTCAAATACTCCTGATTAACGACATCTCCGAGGTAGCGCAGGGTCAGGCTGTTGAGATTCTCACGCGCGAACTCCTTTAGGCGTGACAACGCAGCGTCAATCGCCTGCTGCACGTCCTTCATTCCAAATTCCACCAACTCTACACAAGTGTCCTCGGTCTCGGGGCGAAGCGCCCGACTTCTTCGCGCTCTCAGTTCATCAAGGTCCACACCCTCAAGAATACTTCCAAGTTCTCGCTCGATGCGCCGGTAGGTCGGCAGATATAGGACCTGGGCATTTATTGCAGCTCGGATTTTCTGAATTACCTCTTGTAGCTCCTTGCGTGAGCCGGGCGGATTTTCGTCGAAGAACTCAAGTTGTCGAACCACAACCTCCCAAGGCAGACCCGTGCGGTGAATCCATCGCTCCAAGTCGGGTGGCATTTCATGTGCGCCTCGCGTCGAAATCCAGTCCATCAAACGCCGCCGCGCCACAGGAGGAAGCTCCGCGAGAATGCGACGGTCAATCTGCTCGAACCCTTTGGCGAGTGCTTCACGAGTCACCGTGAACTCGTTGCCACTGATGGTTGCAGTAATAGAGGTGAAGTTAAATTGCAGGAGGGCGAACCACCGCCCGGAAATGAAATGGTAAAGAATGCGAAGGAAGGTCGTTTTGCCCGACCCATTCTCTCCAACGAGTATGAGGCAATTTTCCGAGATGCGGGCATCGACCTTCTTGCTTCCGTGCAAGCCGGTGATTGTTATTCGGTCCAATGTTCCATTCATAATATGTGTTTTCGGTGTGCGGTTGAGGTCGGTTCAGACGAAAGGCTGCGGTTTGATTCGTTTGTGCTGGATATAGTGGCGACCGTTGAAATCTCCACCTGCCCCGACAGCAGACGCGGCAGCAGCAGGTCGCGCGTCCGGCGGAGGTTCTCGACGTGTTTGGTAAGCGTGATGAGTTGCTGGTGCATCGGCTCAACGAGAACCTCGAAACGCTTCCGCAGTGGCGCTGGCGGCAGGAGAGTAAACACTTGGTCCAATGCCGAGCGTTTGATGTGGTGCATCGTCGCGCCGAGGCTCAATGCACGGAATCGCGGCATTGAACCTTTCAGGGCATGGAAACAGAAGGCGCGGGAGATGCCATCGAACGGCACGACGTTGAAAAGGTGCTGGTTGAGCAATCCTTCTCCGCCCATCCAAAGGTAGGTGTCGAGGTCAGCGGACCAAGAAAACAGAACGTCGCCATCGTGGATGTTGTATTTCTCCGGGATTTCATCGCCAAGGTTGCGCGGCGTGTCGGTGACAATGCCGGCTTTCAATTCCTTGATCTTGATAATCGGCTTTCCCTCTGTGCCCAACTGCGCAGGCTTGAACGGGTATCCGTTGACGTAGCTGGCGATTGCAGAGAACGGCTTCACCTCCCAGCCTTGGGGGATGTCGCCGAGGGGGGAGGCGACGCGCGGGTGCTTTTCGTGGCCGGGGAAGCGGAAGTGGACGAACCACTCGCGGTAGAGGGCGCGGGCCATCGCCTCCAAGAGCCGGATGCG
>CAIKLQ010000140.1 GCA_903828255.1 uncultured Verrucomicrobiota bacterium | reverse complement strand
GCCCGAATTACATCTTGGACGCCGCCCGCAACGGCCCGAAAAGACAAAGACAGCGTTTAAGAAAAGAAAGGCTGGCTGACGGAAATCTATTTTTCTGCTTGACCGCTCACGCTAATGGGCGACCCCTTTACAGCGGAACTGGAACAGTTTGAGCAGCACCTCCAAGGCTACGGTCATAAAAGTTTCGGCCAAGAGCACTGCCAAGCCGGTCAAATCTTCCAAAACGCCGCCACCCGCCGCCGCTGTCGCGAAACCGAATACACGCGGGTAAGACGCTGCTCGTGCTTCACGCCAGCAGAGGAGGGAGTGTGATCTAGCGATGATTCAATCGGTAGAAACGCGCGGGCAATGTCGCTGGAATCGTGACCGGATTAGTGGCGCCGCTCGGCGCATTGGTCCACGCGGGTGGCGTGAGGGAGGGACTAACCTGCAACACGAAGCCCGGCGTGGCCGGAGTCCACGAGATGGTCGCAAATCCCGGCGCAGCGCCAACGATCAGCAAAGTCGGCGCGGCGACGATCTGCACCGCCACTGGTAAAGCCCAGAAGCCGCCGCTGAGGGTGAACGAACCGCCGCTCATCGTGCCGGCATCGGGTTGCCCGATGGTGCCGCTCACCGAATAGACGCCGCCGGTGCTGGTGCCGCCGCCGCCGTCGATGGTCTGCCAATCGATTGAATAGTTCTGCGCGGTGGCGGTGAACGCCAGTCCAGCGAGCAAACCGAACGAAATGGTTTGGACGAACTTCATAGCCATGTCTTTACCTGGTTTGAGTGAGTTTGGAAACAAGTTGTTCCAGCGATTTGAGGCGCTCTTGAAGTGATCCGATCTGTTCGCTCTGCGCGGCCAATTTGACCTCCTTGTCTATGAGCTTCTGGTTTAACCCCTGGATCGCGGCCAACGCGACACCGTCGGCATCCACGGTGGCGATGTGTTTGTCGTCGGCACCGAGGTTGAAGGCTTCCCGAAAATCCTGCGCCATCGGGCCGAGGTGTCCGATGCCCGCCTCGGTCTTGAAGTTCCAGCGCGCGATGGGCAGAGCCGCCACCTTCTCGAGCACCTCGCGTGAATCCACCTCCGTGATGTTTTCCTTTGCATTGCGGTCGCTGAGCGGCGTGAGAGTCTGCGCCAGGAAGTTGCCGGTGCAGGTCAACTGGTTGTTGCCGTCATTGATCAGACGGACGTTGAAGTCCTGGACGCCGTTGATCCCGTAATGGAAATCGATGTGAGGCGTGGCGGAAAGCAGGAGAGAGTTGCCGATTTCGATTGAGCCTCCCTGGTCCGCGGTCAGTTTGCTGTAGTAGTGGTCGCCCCAACTGACGTCGGAACCCGAGCCGAGCAACACCTGACCGCCGGCAGGATTGATGTGCAGCCAGGCGGGATTGCCGTTGTCCAAAGCTTGGATGACTCCTGATGCCTCGACTCCTGGGTTGAAAACGTAACCCAGGTTCAGGCCCCAATTGCTGTCCCCGGTGTGCGAGATCGCAAGTTGGCGAGCGGTCGCCCGGGTGGTGGCGCCTTTGCTGATCAAGGCCGAGCCTTGCACATGGAGGCCGCCGCTGCTGAGCCGCATCAACTCATCGCCCCCGCCGGCGTCGTACTGCGCGTCCGCATGAACCCCGCCTTTATACCAAGCGAAGCCGCCGTTTGCGCCGCCGCCGATGGTGCGGAAGTAGGTGGTCCACGCCTGCACGCCGATGCCATGCTGTCCGGCCCAGAGATCCAACACCTGCCGCAAAGCCCCGGTGCCAAACCTCAGGCTGCCGCTGAGGGTGGCGTCCCCATTTTGGGCCAGGGAGAGAACGTCGGCGGAGCCGTTCCAAAAATTAAGCATCGGCTGGGCACCCGGGCTCAGCGCGACGTCCCACGCCGGACCGCCGGTCTGGATGCGGAGGCGCGCCCAGTCGGCAGGGTTACTTTGTTTGAGAGTGAGTTGCGGATCTCCGAAGCCTCCACTCGTGCTGATGACCAGACCGCTGCCTGCCCCAGAGCTGGTGACCACCCGGCTGCCATCGATGGTCATACCTGCGCCGGCGGTCTCAAAGCGAGTCCCTCCGTAGGCTCGAACATCGAACTGGTTGTTGCCGGTCGAGGCAAAATCGGCGTCGGTCGAGTCAGCCCAGACGAAGCTTCCGCGGTTGAGCGCTTTGGCGCGATAACCGGCGGCGAGGGTGAGGTCGGCTCCGGCTTCATTGGCCAGTCCACCGGGCACGGTCGCCTGCGCGCCCGTGGCACGATTCCCGGCTCCTCCGCCCACCGCGGACTGGGTGCCGCTGGCGAGGTTGCCGTCGCCTCCCGCCACGGTGGCGGCGTAATTATTGGCAAAGTTGAACACGCCTCCCGCCACGGTCGCAAACGGGGCGTCGTCGGCGTTGCCGTTGTCGGTGCCGACCTTGTTGCCAAAGCCACCGCCAATCGTGCCGTCGGAATCATAGACGGCGTGGTAATCGCCGGCGCCGTATCCATTCACCGGTCCGGCTGGAGCGTTGCCGCCGGCGACGATCGCGCCGCGAACATTGGCTGCGATGAAGGTGGGGACAATGGCATCCGCTCCCGCCACGATGTTGGGCATCGACACCGTGGGATCGATACGCAGCGCGGTGGTGTTGTTGACCTTCACCGCGAGCGATTTGTTGTCGGTGGTGCCGAGGAACTGGCCTGCCGTCGTGGCTCCGTTGCCGCCCGTCTTCCAGTAGCCGGATGACGGCAATCCGCCAAGAGCCGCCCCATTGACGTTGGTGAGGCCCCCACCATTGCCGGCGAAACTGCTGGCCGGGTTGCTGAAGGACACCGCGCCGGAGTACGGGCCGGAGAGGCCGCCGGCCGGAACCACGCCGCTGAGCGTGCCGGCCGACGACGCCGAGTTGGCAAAGACGGCGTAGGGCGAAGGCGTCACCCACTGGCGCGGCGCCAGCGCGGTGAACGCTCCGCTGCCGTTGGTGCGCACGCCGATCTCCATCCAGCGCGGCCCGCCGGTAAAGATGCCGGAGCCAAAGTCGAGCGCCGTCGTGAAGACACCGTTGCTGACGACCACGGCGCCGTTGGTGAGGGTTGGCCCCCATTTGTTGCCAGTGCTGGCGTCGTCGTACAGCGCAAAGCGCAGATCATAGCGCCCGCTGACTGCTCCGGCGCCATCACCAAGGCGGCCCTGGTAGGTAAAGGCGGTGGTTTGAGCTTGGAGTTGAATGACTGGGCTGACCAGCAAGGTCAACACGGCGAACAGATGGAGGTGCTTCTTCATAGGTTTTCGGTTCATGGTTTGTTGTGGTGTCGAGGTTGATGTCTGAACAGGTTTCATGGGTCATTTCATGGGGCAGTCCTTTTTTTGGAAAGTTTCACCAGCAGTTGTTTGATTTCGGAAAGCTCACGTTTCAGTTCCGCATTCTCGGCGCACAGGCCGGCGTATTCCGCGTCCTCCTTCTCGTTCAACCCTTGGATGACCGCCAGCGCCACGCCGTCGGCAGCGACGGTGGCGATGTGCTTGTCGTCAGCAGCCAGCCGAAATGACGCTCGGAAGTCATTGATAGGCATTTGCTTTCTGGGCGCTTCGCGGTTTAATTGACCCAGCACGGCGACGGGCGTTCCGAATCGTGATAATTGGTTTTTCATGGTTATGAGTGTTGCGGATCTAATGATTGCCACCAGGCATGAGCAATAGGCGTTGTCTTATGACTCCCGATTCGTGAATCTCCCCGGAGACTCGGAGCGCCCCCCCACTAACCCAAATATATCGCCCCGGCGAAATTCGGACTCAGTATTTGGAAATGCCGATTTCCACAATCGCCCTGACGTTTGCCGACAGGCCCTTGAATTGCTCCGCTTCCGACCAGACAATCCACAGCCTTGAACTTTTAGCATTCCATGCATTACCAATTATCTGACTCAATGCTACCATGAAGGAGCCACCCGACAATCGGGGCGGCCTCCTGATTTACGGGTGAGGGAATTCCTTTGCCGGGCATCCACGATGCCGGAGGATTTTCTCCAAAGGCTGCGCTCCAAGCGGCGATGGGTTTGGCGCGCCCCAGCCGACCGTCGGCCGGGCGCGAGAACACCTAAAATCGGAAATTCACCGAAGCCGAGACGTAGATCGCCTGCGGGGCGGTGATTGTCGGGGGTGGCGGCTCCGGCAGTTTCAATTTCAGGTTCTCCAGTAACAGCTTTTGCTCGACCTCCGGTTGCGTGTACCGACTCAAGATGAGTTCAACCTTGATCTATCGCCGGCCGGGAGCGTGTTTGCCGGGGCGCAATACCAATACCTGGTGCACGGCATCAAGCAGAGCGCCGCCGGCAAGCCGGTCGGACTGAATTTCCGCCAGGTGCCGGGCAAATGAAGCTGCGTAGTGCAGACTCTTGCAGCGCCTGCATGGATTTGCAATGAGTGACAGCTTTTTCTCCCTCAAATCCGCCAAGTCGGGTTAAGGGGCGGCCCCTATCCCGCCTTCCGTCACAACGGAGGACTGGCATCGAGTTTTGCTGCCGCGGGCGAGAGAAGGATGATTTTAAGCATTAGTTGTTTTAAGGACAACAGACGGTACGAACTTGGCAAAAATTGGGTAGCGTCGAAAAAGGCAGAGGAACAAGGCTCGAACCTACATTCTAGCTACTTGGGTAGCTGGCATAGTGGAATGGTAAAACAAAAATCAAACAGTCATAGTCATCAAAGACATGGGATAGAAAGGATACGTTATGATGAAAAACAAGAAACTACTCACCCTCGCCGCAATCTCGATCGTGGTGTCGCTGGCGACCGCCGCGAATGCGGCGACCAAGCAACACAAACTCACCCGCATCCAAGAATTGGGCAAGAACCTGTTCTTCGATGCGAAGCTGTCCAGCCCGGCGGGTCAGGCGTGCGCCACCTGCCACGGGCCGACCGTTGGTTACACGGGACCGGACGAAATCATCAACGTGGGCGGCGCGGTGTATGAAGGGGCCGTCGCGGGCCGGTTCGGCAATCGCAAACCCCCGGCAGCCGCTTATGCGGGCGACAGTCCGATTCTGCATGTGGAGGCAGGGACCGGTCTGTTCGTCGGGGGAATGTTCTGGGATGGTCGTGCCACCGGGTGGACGCTGGGCGACCCGCTGGCCGAACAAGCACAAGGCCCGTTCCTCAATCCCGCCGAGCAGAATGGGGCGAGTCCCGCGGAGGTAGTGGGCAAGGTGGCCCAGTCCTGCTATGCCCGGCTGTTCGAGCAAGTGTGGGGCTGCGGCGCGCTCTCGCTCGATGCGACGAACGTCCCCGTGGCTTACGAGCGCATTGCCCGTTCGATCGCGGCCTATGAGCGTTCCAAAGAGGTCAGCGCCTTCACTTCCAAATACGACGCCTATCTGGAGAAGAAAGCGAAGTTGACGCGCCTGGAGCGGCAGGGACTCCAACTGTTCGAGGGCAAGGGTCAATGTGCCGCCTGCCACACCAGCACGCCGGGTCAGTGCGGGCCACCGCCGCTGTTCACCGACTTCACCTACGACAACTTGGGGATCCCCAAGAATCCGGCCAATCCGTTCTACGACATGCCTTACAATTCCGATGGAACAAACTGGCTTGATTTCGGTTTCGGTGGGTTCCTTGCGAGCGTCCCCGACTACGCCACCAACGCGGCGGCGAACGTCGGCAAGCACAAGGTCCCCACGCTGCGCAATGTGGACAAACGCCCATATTCCGGCTTCATCAAAGCCTATGGGCACAATGGCTACTTCAAGTCGCTGAAGGAAATCGTGCATTTCTACAACACCCGCGACGTGCTGGCCGCCAACTGGCCGCCGCCGGAGATTCCCATGAACTTAAACACCGCCCAAGTTGGCAACCTCGGACTGACCGACCACGAAGAGGACGCCATCGTCGCCTTCCTGGGGACCCTGACTGACGGCTACGACCCCAGGGAACGCCAACGGGATCACAGAGATAGAGATTAGCATCTCACCGGCGGCGATGTGCCGCCGCCCGTGAAATTCCCCCCGCACGCCGAACGGCGGTGTGCGGGGGGTAGTTGTTGTTGAGTCCTGCGGGGGATCCGCGGTTAGGAATTTTTTTCAAGCATGTGCGGATCGCTACTGGCGGTAGACCGCCTGCCGCGAAGGGGTCCGCGCCGTCCAGGCCCTCTTTCAATCCGTGGACCAAGGAGCGGTTGCTGCGAAGACCTCCGCCTATATTCAGGCTCGCCAGCGCCTGCCCATCAAGGGGTCAGGTCCGAATGGCGGTTAGTTAAGGATTTGCCCTAATTGCATTGTGGTTTTTGCGCGGTTTCAATCAACGGCAGATTTGGTTCGGACAACGGCGTTTGCCAACAGCCAATGAATACCGGCATGCTGCCCGACCGGTTCTGGCGACTCAGGGTTAGTGACCACCACACAAACCTTTGGCCTCGTCAGTTTTACGCCTTAACTAACCGCCATTCAGAACCGATCCCTTTATGATACAAGTGGGTGCTGTTTTCCAACCGAACGCCCTGCCCGGCAAATCGCTTGCTCGTTTCGCCTTCTTGGGTTAGGAGAATGTGGTGATTTGCGGTCGCAAATTTTTCCTGCTCCTGTTGCCTCTGGTGGTGACGCTGGCCGCCCGGGCGCAGATTGATCCGGTTCGCCGCGAACTCGTCCAGATTGGCTATGATCAAGCGCTCGAGGGGCACGCGCCCATTTCCGCCTACGCGTTTTACTACTACAACCGACCGGAGTTCGTGCGCTCGAATCTGGCGCTGCGCCTGGCCATCGCCCCGGTGTACCTGGATTCGGAATTGGGCATCCGTGGCGCGTTGGGAGAGCATACGGATTTGGGGATTGGCCTGGCGGGCGGCGGGTTCGCGGACAGCTACAACGAGATTCGCGCCGGCAAGTTTCTGTCGGAGGAATCGTTCCTCGGCCACGGATGCGAGGCGTCCCTGAGCGTTTACCACTGTTTCAACGACGGCGCGCTCATCCCGCTCAACGGCGTGCTGCGGGCGGCGGCGCACTACTCCACCTACGCCGCCGACGGGGACACCGCGGCGATGTTCCGCGTGCCGGACAATCAAACGGCGTTTCACGGCCGGGCCGGGTTGCGCTGGGGCGGCGTGGAGCCGGTCCTGTTGCCGGCGCTGGCGATGGAGCTCTCCGTGTGGTACGAATTTCAGGCTCGCAGTAATCCCGGCACGTATGGTTTCGCCGGCGACCGCACGCTCGAAGCGAACACGCACCTCGTCTGGGGCCGGGCGCTGCTCGCGTACACCTTTCCCGAGTCGGGCCGGAGTTTTACGTTGAGCGTCACGGCCGGCTGGAGCGAGGGCGTGGACCGGCTCAACGACTATCGGCTCGGCGCGCTGCTGCCCCTGGTGTCCGAGTTTGCGCTCACGTTGCCGGGTTATTATTACCAGGAACTCAGCGCGCGGCGGTTCTTGCTGGCCGCGGGCGCGTATATGTTACCGTTGGATGCGGGAAAGCACTGGAACCTGGTCGCCGTCGGCGCGACGGCGTTGGTGGATTATTTGCCCGGAATGGAACAGCCCGGAAACTGGAATAGCGGCGTGGGCGGCGGAGTGCTGCATCGTGCGGGGCCGTGGCAAATCATGATTGGCTACGCCTACGGGGTGAACGCGATCCGCTCGGACGGCCCCGGCGCGCAAAGTATCAACGTGCTGGTGCAACTGGATCTTGAGAAAACCATCGCCGCCCTGCTCCGCCCGCAAAACCCCTTCCGCTCGCGCGGTCTGTTCCGGATGTTCAGGGGTTCGTGAGGGTTGCCGCCGGAGGGCTCAGCGTTGGGGCGCGACCTTCAGGTCGCTTCAATTTGCCAGGACCCAACTCAGATCTTTCACACTCGCGTGCGTAGCACAGCTTCCAAGCCTGCTGTATCGCAAGTTTCCAAACTTGCGACGCGCGGGCTGTTACACGCCCCGCCGATTTGGAAATCGGTGGTACAGCAGGTTTGGAAACCTGTTGCGCTACGCCGTGAAGACGGAGTTATTACGGTGAAAGCAGCCTTTCGCGCGCCGCACGGTTTCTTTGGCCTTGAATGGGCCGTTTCCTTTGGACACGCTGCGCGTCAATGTTCGATCAGACTCCTATGAAAAACATGAACCGTCGTTTGTTCCTCGGGGCCGCGGCCCTGTCCGCCGCCTCCCTTTCCACACTGTCGAAGGCCGCCGAACCCGCCGCCGGATCGGTCAGAATCATCGGCCTGGTCGGCAGCCTGCGGAAAGGTAAGTCCACCTACAAGGCCATGGAACTGGCCCTCGAATCGGCCAAGACCGTCAGTCCGGCCATCGCCACGGAAATCATCGAGCTTTCCGGACTGAACCTGGATCCCTACATCGCCGTCGGGGCCAAGAGTTCCGACCGGCCGGATGATTTCCCCACCGTGCGCGAGAAATTGGCGGCCCCGGACGTTCATGGCGTAATGATGGCCTCGCCGGTTTACATGGGGATCGTCTCCTCGCCGCTGAAAGAGCTTTTCGAGCGGATGGTCGCCTTTCGGCAAGGCGGCTTTCCACTGCGCAACAAAGTGGGCGGCGCCATCGCGGTCGGGGCCGGTCGGAACACCGGGGTGGAGTTGATCCTGCAACAACTGATCATGTTCATGCTTTCCCAAGGGATGGTTCTGGTGGGCGATGGAAAACCGGGAGATCATTGGGGCGGCACCATGCAGTCGCAGGGCGACGAACTGTCGAAGGATGAAGGCAGCCTGAATACTGTCCGCGGGGTGGGTAAGCGCGTCGCCGAGATCGCCTTGCGCCTGGCCGCCTCGGCGAAATAACCAGCGCCGCTCAGCCACACAAACCTTTTCCTGCTGCAATTTACTTTTCCAAGTCTCTTCTGTTCAGCGCAGGATTTCCATTCACCGGGTTGTTTCGCACCACGATCCCGCCGTCAAAGCGCACCCGGTAGTTGGAAAAGGCCGGGATTGGCTCCGGATAATCCGTGCTGAGGAATTGGGCGCCGCTGGCAAAGGCCCGTTCCGGCTGGGTCGGGTTGTTGGTGCGCGCTTGAAGGGTGTCGCCATCGGTGGGCGTGCGAACGATGAACCCGGCCCTGACCAGTTTCTGAATGCGGTCAAACCCACCAACCGGACCATTCACTTTCATCCAGACGGCGGCGGGCTCCGATTCCTCGGCGCTCACGAACATGAGTCGGCCCAGCAACGCCGGATGATCTTTCAGGTAGAGGTCGCGGACGGTCCCATCGTTATCCAGCGCGAAGAGCACCTTGCCGCGCACCGCATCCAGACACGGCCATCCGCGCCGGGCCAGCGCTTCTGGCAGGGTGCTGAATTTGCCACGGATGTCGTCGGGCTTCAGAATCTGCTCGCGCTTGAAGACCGTCAGGATTTCCGCCTCCACTGCGTCAAGTTCCTGAGCCCCGAACGGAATGGGCTTGGTGAAGAGGGGAGCGATCATTTCGTCCTTCAAGTCAATCAGGATGCAGATCGGAAAATGGCGCGGATGTTGCGCCGACCAATCGCGTACCTGCCGCAACCCGGCCACAAACGTCAGCACGGTTGAGCGAAAACCAATGTCCTGAACGTGCATCACCTTGAAGCCCGGCTGGCGGAGCAGTCCGACGGGATCGTGGTTCGGGCCGAGGGGGAATCTGAGCGAAGTGGCGATCTTGTTGCCCCGCGGTTCGGCATAAAGTCCGCCTTGCGGATCGGCGAAGAGGTCCAGTTCGATTTGACGAATGCCCAATTCGGAAAACTGTTCGGGCAGCGGCCGGTGACTGTATTCCAGCGTTTTGGCCAGTCCCGGGCGTTGCTTTTCGATCAGCGTCAGCAGGGATTGAATTGATATTGATATTGAGGATTTGAGGGCTGTCGCAAACTCAAAGAGTTGTTCAAGCCTCATTCGCCGAGGGTGATTGTGATGTCCGGAAAAATCACCATGGCCGACCGCATGCGGGCTCGAACGGTGGGGGTGGATGATTTCGTGGTCAAGACTTTGGATATGTCTAGCTTGATACAAGGTGTTCGCACGGTTTTTTCAGCGTGAGAATGACTGGCCGGTGTCCGACAAGGAGGGAGCCGTAGGGTTTGAGCTGTCATTGCGTCGCGAGAATTTCGCTTAATCTACCGATGACGACATACGCGAGCGAAAAGTTTAACCTCAAGTTAACGAGCCGAGGTGCTTGAAACTGAAATTGATGCGGTGGACAAATGCTGCTATTGATAGGCATTTGCTTTCTGGGCGCTTCGCGGTTTACGGGTCGAATTCGGCAAGTTCCACCATCGCGGCAGCGCCAAAGCGACTTTTAGGGCGGCTGTTCATTTAACCAGGCCAGACCTTGATTGATCCGCCGCGTGCGCACCATGCGGTGTTGTCTCTGCGTGCGCTCCGGCATCCGCCCTTCAGCGGCGTGGGCCACTTCTCGTGAGCGCGAACGCCGCTCGGTGTTTCCGTGATGGCGGTCCTAACTCCCACGGGTGGATTCATCCGGAGATGACACAGTCAAGGCCGGCCTGTTTCCATCGGCCGGGAAACCATCGCAAGGCGACGGATGCTCCATGAAACAGCGGCCAAATAGTAAAACGCCGGTTACTCGATTCAGGCTGGAATCGTGGTTTTGAGATCAGATCGAGAAACTCTAAAAGTGTCGGAATGGTTTCCAGTTCCGCAAACGGTCAGCGAATCTCAGTACGTAACTGACTATAAGCAAGTTATGACTGCTTGTCCTCAGCGATGGAGATAAAATAATGATGGGAGCGTCGGCACGACTTACACAATGGCAAGCCGCGGTGAGCGTGCCGGGCGCAAAGAACAAATGACTACGCACTGATAACTTGCTGTCACTCCATGTTTTACGGTCTTAATATCAAGGAACAAATTCACAACCCGCTTCCTTGGCATCGTGAATGCAGGCAGCACCATTGTTGCGAAACCAGTAAACGGAAAACAACCAGTAAAGCATATGAAAAGAACAATTATCGGATTAGTCAGTACGGTCGTGCTGGGCTTGGCCCCACACTCTTACGGAATCACTGTCACATTTGATGATATTACGCTTACGCAGCCTTGGGTGAGCGGTATGAACTGGGATGCCATGCCGGCGAGCTATGGGGGCTTGACCTGGCAGACGGGCCCAGTTTCCCGATGGGAGCTAATTCAAGTGAATAGCACCTTCAGGAATTACTACCAAACTACCTTGACCACGCCGTCCGGCGATCAAGCTGCTTACAATGGGGGGACTGATGGTTCTTGGGCGACGTCTTTAGGTGTTACAGGTGGGGCAGAGTTCACGTTCGATGGAGCGTATTTTGCCTATTGGCATGGTGCGGCTCCCGGCTCCGCTGGGACAATGTATGCGGATGGCTACCTCAATAATGTGTTGGTGGGGACTGTCTCACTAGCCTTGACAGACGATCAACTGTTTCACTGGATGAATGGAACTAGCTTGGGTCAAATTGACAAAGTGGTTATCAGAGACGGGGTTAACAAGCCTTGGCTCATGGACAATTTCACTTATCACACCCCTGACGGGGGAATGACCGCAATGCTGCTGGGTATGGGCATGCTCGGCCTCGGCTACGTTCGCCGGATGGTAAAGTAAGCTTCAAACCTTTGCAAATTACAGGGGGCCGGCAACTGCCGGCCCTTTTGAATATTGATATTGATAGGCCTT
>CAIKLQ010000139.1 GCA_903828255.1 uncultured Verrucomicrobiota bacterium | reverse complement strand
GCCATGCTGCAACGGCTGCCGCGTCTGGCTGCGGTGGCCACGGGCCTCGCCGACTTCCGTCGCCAACTTCGCAGTCGGTAGTCCAGCGGTCTCGTGGTCCTTTGCCTGGTTTCATGTTTTTCAGTTTGTCAGCTTTTTAGCTTTTGAATTGCCGGCCCGCCGCCGCACCGATTACTGACGCACCGACTACTGCCGCCCATGCCCGCAGCCAACTGGGAAAGGTCTGCCATTAGCGCCGATTAGCGGTTCAACTCGAACCCGGCGATGAAGCGTGCCGGTCCGAACTCGCGCGGCCCGAGTTGATGGGCGTCTTCCATTGCCGGCTGCGCGAGAAAAAATGGCGGCGCGCCGATTTCCGCGCCGCGGTTCGCCAGTTCTCCCACGACGACATTGCTGCTTTGGTTGCATCAAGTCCTCTTGCCCCTTGAGAAAGAACAGTTGTGGCAAGAACTTGCCCCGGAAATGGAGGCTGATCATCACGCGGATAAGTTTGCCCGCTTGCCGGAGATCATCCGGGAAGTGCGCGGCAAAACCAAACGGGCGTGATTGTTTGCCTTGAGGTAGCCATTTCCGTTCCCTTTCTGAAGCATACCCAATACTTCCTCTACACCCGCCGCCGTCCGGATCGAGCGCTGATCCAGGATGAGTGGATTGAGCGGGTGCTGCGGCAACCCGCGTGCGAGGCCATCCAAGCCGACGGACGCATTCGTCGTTGGGGCAAGGTTCCCGAAATGCAGAACCGGGTCCTGCGGGTCATTTTGTTGCCGGATGGAGAGACCGTTCACAACGCCTTCTTTGACCGGAGCACTCAGTTATGAAAATCAAATACTTCCCCGATACCGACACCGCCTTGATCGAGTTTACGGCCTTCGCGGTTGAAGACACCCGTGAAATCAGCCAGGACATTTATGTGGACCTGGACCGGGAGGGCCGGTTGGTCAGCATGACCATTGAGCATGCCCAGACCTCGGCGGGCATCAAGGAACTCAGCTTCCAGGAACTGGTGGCCACCTGACCTCCGATTTCCGATCTCTGCCCTTCCCGGCGCATGTATCAGTATCACCACCGCATCGCGGATCGGTATGGCCGGCCCGTGGTCAGCCTGGCGGTGCTGGCCGATACCCAACTCGAATGGCGTCCCGGCGCGTATCAGGAAGAGTTGTGGGGCTGTCGCTTACAATTTGAATACCCGGTGTGCAAACTCTTGGATTGGGCGCACCCATCCGGAGAGTTGGCGGCGAACCCCAACCCGGCGGCGGTGGTCATTGCGGCCCACTTGGCCGCGCAAGCCACTGGCGGGGACATGCCTGAGCGCCACCGGCTCAAATGGGAACTGACGCGCCGGTTATATGAGCGCGGCTATGCCCGGCAGGACATCCTCGAACTCTACCGCTTGTTGGACTGGCTGTTGGTGTTGCCGGACGATTTGGCGGTTGCCTTCCGGCGCGAACTGATGAATTATGAACAGGAGAAAATCATGCCCTACGTGACCAGTATTGAACAGTTGGGTCGGCAAGAAGGCCGGCAAGAAGGCTGGCAGGAAGGCCGTTTGCAGGCCTTGCGGGAAGCGCTTTTGGACCTGGTCGAAGCCCGTTTTGGGGACCCTTCGTATGCGCTGCGGGAGACGATTATCGGACTGCCGGACGAGAGCGAAGTGAAGCGACTCCTACGGTTGGCCGGGCTGGCTCGGACGCTGGAGGACTTCACTGGCGCACTGCCCACCTCCAACTGACCGCCGCCGCACCGATTACTGACGCACCGACTACTGCCGCCCAGGCCCGTCGCCAACTGGAAAAAGTTTGCCATTAGCGCCGATTAGCGCCGATTAGCGGTTCAACTCGAACGCGGCGAACGCCAAGGGCTAAAGATCGCCTGCCTGGAGGAAACCGCCTGGGAAAACGGTTGGATAGATCAAGCCCAAATCGAGCAAACGGCCGCTGTTGGCTCGGATTTTCAGTATTTCAGTGTTTCAGAGTGTCAGTTTTTGTTTTGAAACGCCGAGTATCTGCGTTTCCTGCCAAACCCACGCCGTGAAACTGCAACAGAAGCTTGTAACACGCTGGTAAGCGGTGGTGTGTAGCCGTAAAATATGGAGAAAATTCCAATGAGTCTAAACGGACGTAATGTGCTGATCACCGGCGGCACCGGTTCCTTCGGCAAGAAGCTGGTGGAAATCATCTACCAGCGCTTCCCGGAAGTGGGGCGCGTGGTGGTGTTCTCACGTGATGAGCTAAAACAATACGAGATGGCCCAGCATTACCCGGCGGACAAGTATCCCTCCATCCGCTTCTTCATCGGGGACGTGCGGGACGCCGAACGCCTCAAGCGGGCGATGGAGGGAATTGACACCGTCGTTCATGCCGCAGCGCTCAAGCAGGTTCCCACCGCCGAATACAACCCGTTCGAGGCCATCAAGACCAATGTTCTCGGCGCTCAAAATGTCATTGATGCCGCCATGGACCGAGGCGTTAAACGGGTGGTCGCTCTCAGCACGGACAAGGCGGCCGCCCCCATCAACTTGTATGGCGCGACCAAGCTGTGCTCGGACAAGCTGTTTGCCGCCGCCAACAACTACAAAGGCCATCGCGACATCAAGTTCTCCGTCGTCCGCTACGGCAATGTCATGGGCAGCCGCGGCAGCGTGATCCCGTTCTTTCTGGAAAAACGCAAGAGCGGCGTGCTTCCCATCACCGACGAGCGCATGACGCGGTTCAACATCCTGCTGGAAGAGGGCGTTGAAATGGTATTATTCGCCTTGGAACATATGTGGGGGGGCGAACTCTACGTTCCGAAAATTCCCAGTTACCGGATTCTTGACGTCGCAGAAGCGATTGCGCCGGGCTGTCGGCGCGAAATCGTGGGCATCCGCCCCGGCGAGAAGCTTCACGAGGAGATGATCACCGAAACCGACGGCCTGAATACCATTGAGTTTGATCGCTACTTTGTCATATTACCTGCCGCCCGGCTGTGGGACTCCGAAGATTACTGCAAAACTTTTGATGGCAAACGCTGTGATTACGGTTTTAAGTACAGCAGCGGCAACAATACCGAATGGCTGAGTGTGGAACGCCTTCGCGAGCTTATCCGCAAGCATGTTGATCCATCATTTGCCGTCTGACTCTGACCCAGAGTCTGCTGTCTCCTGACTTCAGACTTCGGATCTCCGCCCTCCGGCCTCTACCCCCATGCCCCCTTTTCTCCCTTACGGCCGGCAATGTATCAGCGATGCGGATATCGCTGCGGTCATTGCTGCCCTGCGCTCCGACTTTTTGACTTGCGGGCCAAAGGTCGAGGAGTTTGAGCGCCAATTCGCCGCGTTCGTAGGAGCAAAACACGCAGTCGCGGTGAACAGTGCCACTTCGGCGCTTCATTTGGCCATGTGCGTCGCCGGAATTGGTCCGGGAGACCGGATGGTTACTTCCCCCAACACCTTTCTGGCTTCGGCAAATTGCGCGGCGTTCGTCGGTGCTACGCCAGATTTTTCGGACATTGACCCTGTCAGTTACAACCTCGACCCTGTGTCGCTTGATGCGAATTGGCAGGCCGACACCAAGGCAGTCATTGCGGTGGACTATGCCGGACAGCAGGCAGATATGCCCGCCATCGCGCAGGTGGCGCGCAAGCACGGAGCGGTGGTCATTGAGGATGCCTGCCACGGCACAGGCGGCGGCTTTGTGCATGAGGGGAAGGCGTGGAAACTCGGCGGGCATCCCTGGGCGGACATGACGGTCTTCAGTTTCCACCCAGTTAAGACGATGACTACTGGCGAAGGTGGAATGCTAGTGACTGACAATGCAGACTGGGCGAATCGTGCCCGCCGCCTGCGTTCTCACGGCATTGTCCGAAGCCCTGCGGACTTTGTCGGTTTGGTTTCCCCATCAGAGCCTCAGCTTTCAGCTTTCAGTTTTCAGCTATTAGAAAAAGGCCCCTGGCATTACGAGATGCAGGACCTCGGCTACAACTACCGCATTACGGATCTGCAATGCGCGCTTGGACTTTCACAACTTGCACAAATTGAGGCTTTCATGGCACGCCGCCGCACAATCGTTGCCCGGTACAATGCGGCCTTCGCGGACTTGGCGTGGCTCGTCACGCCCGGCCTGCGCAATCCCGCCGACCGCGATTACATTTCCTGGCATCTCTACACCGTGCAAATTGACTTCCAAGCCATTGGCAAGACACGGACACAAGTGATGGCCGAGTTGCGCCGAAAAAGCATCGGTACTCAGGTGCTTTACATTCCGGTGCATCTGCAGCCCTGGTACCGCCAGACCTACGGCTACGGTCCCGGCAAGTGCCCGGTAGCCGAAGCCTACTACACCCGCGCCCTGAGCTTGCCGCTCTACCCGGCAATGACCGGCGCCGACGTCGAGCGCGTGCAAGCAGCGGTTCTGGAACTGGCCGGGAATTGACCGCCGTCAATTATGAAAGCACACGCCAAACTCGCCTTGGGGACCGTCCAATTAGGTCTCCGCTACGGCATCCGCGAACGGGATTACAAGCCGCCGTCGCCGGAGGAGGCTGCCGCAATCCTCGCCACGGCCGCCGCCTGTGGCCTGAATTTCCTCGACACTGCCTTTGAATACGCGGAGAGCGAGCAGGTGATAGGCTCATTGCGTCCCCCTCACTGGCAGCCTAGGATAATTACCAAGACCCCGAAGTTCCGGGAGGGCGGCTTATTCTTGAAGACCGGGCGGTGGCTGCAGAAGGCCTATGAGCTTTCCTGTGCCGATCTTCGGGTCGAAACCTGTCACGCCCTGATGGTTCACAATCCTGAGAACCTACTGCAACCGGGTGGCCATTACTTGATTGAGGCCTTGCAGGCTCTCAAACAATCGGGAAAAGTTGGCAAGATTGGTGTTTCGGTGTATGATCGTCACCAAGTGGTTGAGGTGTCCCAAGTTTTCCCGTTTGAGATCATCCAACTGCCTCTCAGCCTGGCCGATCAACGTCTGCTGCGCGACGGAACACTCCGCGAATTGCGGAGCCGGGGGGTTGAAATTCATGTGCGCTCTGCTTTCCTCCAGGGGGCGCTTCTGCTGGAGGCCGACGAAGTGCCGCCCGGAATGGAAGGTTTGAACCCCGCTCTCGCGGAATTAAAGCGCCGATCGGCCGAAGCCGGGGTTTCGGTGATCCACGCGCTGCTTGGATTCACGCTAGACTTGTCGGAGGTGGATGCGGTGGTGGTGGGGGTGAATCAAGCGGCGCAGTTGGAGGAACTTGGTCGTTTCTCCCAGCGACCTTTGCCAAAGAACTTTGATCGAAGTCCGTTACCTGTCAGCGACGAGAGTCTTCTCAATCCCGGCACATGGAAAAGACGCATCAACATATAAGGCTTGGCATTATAGGCCTGAGTGAGGGAAACGGGCATCCGTTTTCCTGGGCGGCGATATGCAACGGCTTCGATCCAGTCGCCATGGCCGAGTGCGGATTCCCCACCATCCCCGACTACCTTAGCCGGCAGAAATATCCCGACGACTTTCTGACAGAGGCAACGGTGACTCATGTCTGGACGCAGGATGACGCGCTCACGCGGAAGGTGGCCGCTGCCTCGAAGATCGCGCAGGTCTGTCGCCGACCAGAAGACATGCTGGGTGAAGTCGATGGGTTACTGCTCGCCCGGGATGATGCCGGGAATCACCACCGCTTCGCGGCTCCGTTTCTGCGCGCCGGCATCCCGGTTTACGTGGATAAGCCGCTGGCCGTGTCTCGGGCGGCGGCGGATCGCCTGTTGCGCGAAGCGCGCGAGCCGTGGCATTTGTTTTCCTGCTCGGCATTGTATTTTGACCGGGACCTGCTCTTGGACACAGAACAGGCGGCCCGCGTCGGCCCCCTGCGCGCCGTCCACTCCGTCACGCCAAAGCACTGGGAAACTTACGCGGTTCACTTGGTGGATCCGGTCCTGCGGCACATCGCCGAACCGGCAGTGATGACTGAACATCGCGTCTGGCATGAGCGGGAAGCGGTGCATCTCTTCGCGCGCTGGACGAACGGCTTGGTGACGAGCTTCCACGCCACCGGCAGGGCCAATTGCAGCATCCGAATCCATTATGTTGGAGAACAGGGAGAACATCTCACTGTCTTTCAGGATTCTTTCCGGGCATTCCGCGCATCCTTAGCCGCATTCCTTGAACAGGTGCGCACCCGCAAGCTCATGATTTCCAGAGAACACCTGCTGCGTGTAGTGACCGTGCTGGAGGCCGGCTCCATGGGCGGGGGAAACGACCATTCATGAAAACCCTTGGTGTCATCATTGCGCGCGGCGGGTCGCGCCGGATTCCGAAGAAGAACATTCATCCGGTCGGAGGCAAGCCGCTGTTGGCTTGGTCGGTGGAGGCGGCGTTGACTTCCGGAGTATGCGCGCGGGTGCTCGTTTCGACGGACGATCCCGAAATGGCGGAGATTGCGGTTGCGTACGGCGCCGAAGCTCCTTTTCTGCGCGATGCCGCCAACGATGATCGCGCCACGGCCAGCGAGGCAGGATTGACGGCCCTTAGCCAGGCCGAGGCGCACTGGCGCGAACCCTATGACGCCTTGGTGTTGCTCATGCCGAGTTGTCCGCTTCGGACCGGTGATTTGATCCGTGCCCAATTCGAAGCACATCAAGCGAGTCAGTTACCTTTTCTTTTGAGCTGTGCGGACTTTGGCCCCACCAAACCCTGGTGGGCCTTTCAAATGGACGATCCGCACCAACCTAGGTATCTCCACCCAGAGGCGCTGAAAACTCGCTCACAGGAACTACCCAAACTCTACGCTCCGAGTGGGGCGACTTGGATCGCATCGGTGCCCGCCTTGCGGGCGGCCCGGACATTCTACGGAACCGGCCACCGTTTCTTCCCGATCTCATGGATTCACGCCATCGATATTGACGAACGCTCCGACATCAGACTCTGCGACTGGCTGCTGAGAAATAATGTGCAGGGCTTCTTGCAGGCCGTCGGGCAGGGTGGGGAGCCAACAAAAACGACCGGGTGAAGGCGTGTCTCCTCATCCGCGCGGACGCCAGCATATGCATGGGCACGGGCCACGTCATGCGCTGCTTGGCCCTGGCGCAGGCTTGGCAGTCTCATGGGCCGGTCCACTTCCTCTCGGTCGAAATTACGCCTGCCTTGGAGGCTCGGTTGGCGCAGGAAGGAATCATCTCCCGTGCCTTGGCCACCGCGCCCGGCAGCGCGGGAGACGCCGAGGCCACCATTGCCTTTGCATCCGAGTCCGGCGCCGTGTGGTTGGTGGCGGATGGCTACCAATTCGGCGCTGACTACCAGCAGCAGCTCAGAAATGCCGGCTTGCGATTGCTGTTCTTTGATGATTATGGCCACGCCGGCGACTACTGCGCCGACCTGGTCATCAACCAGAATCTCGGCGCCGACGCCGCGCTTTACGCCCGCCGGACGCCGCACACCCGTTTGCTGTTGGGCACCCGCTACGCCCTGCTGCGGGAGGAGTTCCTGACTTGGCGCGAGTGGCAGCGCGAGATACCCTCTGTGGCGCGGAAAGTCCTTGTCACTTTGGGCGGGGCGGACCCTGACAATTTTACCAGTCGCGTGGTGGAAGCCCTTGATGGTCTGGACGTGGAGGCGCGCATCCTCGTGGGTGGCAGCAATCCCCACTTGGAGAAATTGAAGTCGGAAATCGGAAATCGGAAATCGGGAATGGAACTGGTCGTGGATTCCACAAAAATGCCCGAACTGATGGCTTGGGCGGACGTGGCGGTGGCCGCCGGAGGCTCAACTTCTTGGGAACTGGCTTTCATGGGCCTGCCCAGCCTCGTGCTGGTGCTTGCGGAGAATCAAGTCTCAATCGCCGCTGCCTTGGAGGGCGCAGGTGTGAGCATCAATCTCGGCACTCAAACGTGCGTTACGACAGAAAAGATTGCCGCCACACTGCAAGCGTTGCTCACCGACGTAACGCGCCGCACCACAATGAGTCAACGAGGGCGACAACTGGTGGATGGCGGTGGCGCATCCAGAATCACCACAAGGCTGCAATCGGCAGGAATCAATTTGCGCCGAGCAGGCCAGAAGGACTGCCGCCTGCTGTGGGAATGGGTTAACGATCCGGTCGTCCGCACTTCAGCGTTTTCATCCAAGCCGATCCCGTGGGAAAACCATCAGAAATGGCTTACCGAAAAGCTGACCGGGTCAACCAGCGCCATCTTCATTGCGAGGAATGGAGCAGGAACACCATTCGGACAGATCCGTTTTGACTTGAATCAACAGGCAGAAGCTCAAATCGACGTGAGCGTGGATGCGCCGGCGCGTCAGGGTGGCCTAGGCAGTGCGTTGATTCGCGCTGGCGTGGATGAAATGCTTCTGACGACCTGCGTGCAGGTGTTTCATGCGCTCGTGAAAAAGGAGAATGAAGCTTCCGTCCGTGCCTTTGAAAAAGCAGGTTTCCGGCGCGCCAAGCTCATAACCGAGCGCGGACAGGAAGCGTGGCATCTCACCCTAGCGAGAAACAATGACTGAGCACGTTTATACAATGACTGAGCAGGCTTATATCGTTGTCGGCTGCCGCCCATGGAGCCGGCTTGCCTATGACGAAACGATTTCGAAGCTCCCGGGACGGTGGGGGTTTGTGGGCACTAAGGATGCGCTGTCGATGGACTATGTGGGGCGGCTCAATCCCCGCTACATTTTCTTTTTGCACTGGTCTTGGATCGTGCCGGCGGAGATCATCAACCGTTACGAAAGCGTTTGTTTCCACATGGCCGATGTCCCGTACGGCCGCGGCGGCAGCCCACTGCAAAACCTCATCGTCCGCGGGCACCGCACGACCAAGCTCACCGCCTTGCGGATGAGTGCGGAGGTTGATGCCGGGCCGGTGTATTTCAAAGAAGACCTTAGTCTCGACGGCAGCGCCGAGGAAATCTTCCTTCGGGCCAACCGGTTGGCGGCTCAGATGATTGAGCGGCTAATCCGCGAGCAACCGCAACCCGTCCCGCAGACTGGCGAGCCTGTATTATTCAAACGGCGCAAACCAAACGAAAGCCTGATCCCGCCAACCGAATCACTTGACAAGCTCTACGATTTCATTCGGATGCTCGATGCCGAAGGATATCCGCGCGCATTCCTGCACCACGCCGGACACCGGTACGAGTTCAGCAAGGCGACGATCGTTGCCGGCCGAATTCTAGCGGACGTAACCATCACCCGCATTGAGGAAGCATCATCATGAAAGTTCTAGTCGTTGCGGCGCATCCTGACGATGAAGTCTTGGGCTGCGGTGGCAGCATCGCCCGTATGGCGCACGAGGGGGACGAAGTCTTTATCGCCATCCTTGGCGAAGGTATCACGTCGCGCCATGCCCAACGCCAGGAGGCTGATCCGGCAGCGGTTGCGGCACTTCATCGCCGGAGCAAGGAGGTCGCCCAGCTCCTGGGAGCCAAGGACCTGTTCATGCATTCGCTTCCGGACAACCGGTTCGACGCGGTACCACTCCTGGAAGTCGTGAAGCTCCTCGAGGACTTGGTTTCGAAACTCCAACCTGAGGTCGTTTACACGCAGCATGGAGGGGATCTCAATGTGGACCATGTCGTCACCTTCCGGGCCACGCTGACGGCAACTCGCCCGATGGCTGGGAGACCGGTGCGCGCCCTCTATTCGTATGAGGTGGCATCTTCCAGCGAATGGGCGTTTCAGCAATTCAGCCCCGTCTTCCACCCGAGCCTCTTCGTGGACATAGAAGCAACGCTCGAAATAAAAATCCGCGCCATGCAGGCTTACGAGAGTGAAGCGCGGCCCTTCCCGCACCCGCGTTCACCCGAGGCGCTGCGCGCGTCAGCTCAGCGTTGGGGAAGTGCGGTAGGGCTTCGTGCTGCCGAGCCTTTCCATTGCGTGTGGAAGATCCGATGAAATTTACGTATGGGCTCTGATATATCCATCGCCGGCCGCCGCGTCGGTGCCGGCACACCTTGCTATTTGATTGCCGAGATGTCGGCCAATCACGGGCACAGCTTCGCCAAGGCCGTGGAACTGGTGCGCGTGGCCAAGGACGCGGGCGCCGATGCGATCAAGCTCCAGACCTACACCCCGGACACGATGACTTTGGACTCACGCCGTCCCGAATTCCTGATCGGCAAGGGTACTCTCTGGGAAGGCCGTAACCTTTACGAACTTTATGGCGAGGCATTCACACCTTGGGAATGGCAACCCAAACTCAAAGCCGTGGCGGAGGAACTGGGTTTGCATTGTTTCTCCACCCCCTTCGACGACTCAGCGGTGAACTTCCTTGAAGGCATGAATGTCCCGGCGCACAAGATCGCCTCCTTCGAATTGGTGGACACCGGCTTGCTGCGCAAGGTCGCCGCCACCGGCAAGCCGGTGATCATGTCCACCGGCATGGCCACGCTGGCGGAGATTGACGAGGCGGTGCGCACGCTGCGCGAGGCGGGCTGCACGCAGTTGGCCTTGCTCAAATGCACCAGCGCCTATCCATCCCTGCCAGAGGACATGAACCTGCGCACCATTCCGCATTTAGCGGAGGCTTTCGGGGTGCCGGCAGGATTGTCGGATCACACCCTCGGAATTGCCGTGCCCGTGGCGGCGGTGGCACTGGGAGCGTGCATCATCGAGAAACACCTCACTCTGCGCCGCAGCGACGGCGGGCCAGACGCCGCGTTCTCGCTCGAACCGGGGGAATTCAAGGCAATGGTGGACGCCGTCCGCGTGGCGGAAGGGGCCCTGGGTCGCGTGAACTACGAAGCGACGGAGAAAGAAGCTGCCAGCCGCATCTTCCGCCGGTCGCTCTTCGTGGTGAAAGACGTGAAAGCAGGCGAGCTTTTCACCGGAGATAATGTTCGTTCAATCCGCCCGGGCCACGGGATGTCCCCGAAATACCTGGACGAGGTCATAGGGCGGCGCGCGAACCGTGACATTGTGCCTGGGACACCACTCAGTCGGGACTTAATGGGCTAGCATCGCGCGTGGAAGCTCTCATAATCCGTGGCAACAAGTAGTGACAAAGCTATCCTTTCTTCCAAATCCAATCTGACTGGTCCGATCCCGGCCTTGTCCGTGATAGGGGATGCCAAGCCGGAGATCCCCAACCGGCCATCCCTGCTCTACTTGGTCGGGTCTCTTGCGGGCGGCAATTACGTTGCCATGCTGCTGCAGATGGCTGGCGGAGTAATTCTGGGGCGACTCGTAGCTCCGGCCACACTGGGCCTTTTCAATGGCATTGGCCTGGTCTTAGGCTATGCACCGCTTTTGCAGTTGGGCATTCTCAATGGGCTCAGCCGCGAACTGCCCTACTATGTGGGCAAAGGCGACCGGCAACGGGTCGAGGAACTGGCGGCCGCCGCGCAAGCCTGGGCGCTGGCCGTCGGTGGCGTGGTGGGTCTGGCCCTGCTCGGCGTGGCCGCCTGGCAACTGGCTCTCGGCGAACAGTGGTTGGCTACCGCCTGGTTCACGAATGCCATTTTGGCAGTGTTTCTATTTTACAACACTTATTACCTGCAAAGCACCTACCGCACCGCCCACGATTTTGCGAGGCTGGCATGGGTAAGCGTCGCACAAAGCGTTGTCGGGTTGGCGCTGCTCGCGCTGGTGGCGTGGTTGAATTTTTATGGCTTATGCCTGCGTGCATTGCTGATCGGGGCGATCGGAACGGCAATGCTTTTCTACTGGCGTCCCGTCCGAGTCGGGCCAAAGTGGAACACCGGGCACCTGAAACATCTGCTGGTGATCGGGGCGCCGATTTTTGGCGTGGGTCAACTCTATGCGTGGTGGTCTGTCATCATTTCAACGCTGGTCCTCAAGTTCACTGGCGTAGAAGGGATGGGGCTGTATGCCATGGTCATTATGGCCAGTTCTGCTATCGAGCTAATTCCATCGGCGGTCGCACAGGTGGTCTATCCCCGTATGGCCGAACAGTTCGGACGAACCAACAGCCTGCATGATTTGCTGCACATCGCCTGGAAGCCGATGTTAATTACCGCCGCCGGTCTGATTCCGGTAATCGCCATTGCGTGGTGGCTCGTCGGACCAGTCGTGAACCTGGTCATCCCGGCGTACGCGGCGGCCGTGCCGGCCATGCAGTGGGGACTGTTTCTCGGCTTTGTCAGCAGTTTTGGAGCGGTCACTAATGTTTTCAACGTGATTCGCCGCCAGGAACTGTACGTGGCGGCCATCTTGCTGGGCATGGCAGTGTTTGGTGGTGTTTTGATGTGGCTGATTCGCAACGGGGTTTCGCTGGTCGCGTTTCCACAGGCCATGCTGGCCGGAAGGATCGTCTTTTTGGCGGCTAGTTATGGCGGAATTTTGATGCTCTGGCGTGGAGCCGGGGCACTGGAGATGGAGTCTCCTCGGCCGCGCGTTGAATGACACTCTGGCCGGCATGAAGTTTGAAGAGGTATTGCTGAGGCAACTTCCGGCGGACGCCCTTTTCGAGCTTGAGAACGCGCTTTACGAGCCACGGTTCTTGGGCGTGCCAATTGGGGCCACGCTGACGGACTTCCTCGCCAGCAGTTTTCGCGGCGGTACGCTTCCCATGAGTCAGGCCGCCGTGCTGCGAGCCTGCTTGGGTTGGTGGCGCTTTTGCTGGCGCGGGCCGCGCAATAATAAGGCTCATGCCCAGTTGAACCGGGGTCGGCTGTTGTTGACGTGGCTGATTGATACGCCGCGATACAACGACTTGGTGCTTCCAGTGATTGTCGAACTGGAGCCACGGCAGATTAACGTGATTGGCGGTGCCGAGTCTATGCGGCAAAAGCTGGGCCAGGAAATCGGATTTTGTAATTGGAATCAAATGGCGGGAGTGGACTTGCGGAGCTGGCGGTCGGAATACGCAAAGTGCCGGACCGCTTGGCACCGCACAATCCGCCGCTGGCTCCGGCTGCACGGTTTGCCGCTTCGCATTTTTCCACACCTAACCTACGCCCTGGCGGTTCGGTCATTTTATGTCTCCGGTTTCTTTCGGTTTTTGGATCGCGTTCAACCGAGCGCTGTCCTGGTGGACTCCGAGCATAACACGCCGTGGTCGAGCTTGGTGCTCGCCGCCCGGCAGAGGCGCATCCCCACGTTGCAGATGATGCACGGGGTCATCTACCCGCCTTACGGCTACACTCCACTCTTGTCGGATGTTGCCCTTTGCTGGGGTGAACAACAGCGTGAACAGATGATTCAATTGGGCACTGCCCCAAGCCGGCTGTTGGTGACGGGTTGCCAGCGGCTCACACGGACAATACGATCCGATGGTCAGACTGTCCGCAAGCGGCTGGGGCTCCCAGCCACCGGGCCGATCGTGATGCTGGCCACCGGCCCCATGCCCCGGGAGGAGTGGCGCAAGTTTGTCTTCACGTTCGGGGAGGCATTTCAGGATCATCCCGAGCTAACAACCGTAGTCCGACTGCACGCCGCGGAGCAAAGCACTAGCCTTAACGAGGAATGCGCTCGATATCCTCACCTCCGTCTGCTGGCGAATCAAGATTGGACCGTCGAAGAGGCAATGGCGGTTGCTGACGTGGTGGTGATCCAGAACAGCGGGTTAGGAAACGACGCACTGGTGTTTGGCCGTCTCGTGGTTGTACTTGACGTTCTCGCGACGCCGCTCAGTAATGGCCAAACGCTGGTGGACAGGGCCGGAAGTCCGGTGTCGCGGACGAGTGCCGAATTGCGGCAGGCTGTGGACCGAATCTTCGCGGACCGAGCCTACCGGCAGGAATTACATCGCCGGGCGGAAGATTATGTTTCTTGGTTCTGTGCGGCGTTTGGCAGTCACGCTGCCTCTAAAGTCGCCGCTGAAGTATGTCGCCGGGCGACACCTCTGACGTTGCCGATGGTGGAATCTGAGGGTTGAGGAAACAGGACCGTACGGAAGTATAGTAATGTGACTGTAACAGGGTACAAGGCGGAAAGACTTTTCGAGCTCTGGGAGCGAGGTGTCGTTTTGCTTCACACGAGGATGGTGCAGGCGAGGTTCCGGCATTGCGGGAAAGGCACGCGTATCGGCCTTGGCTTGAAGGTCAGTTCTCCGTGGGCCGTAGATATTGGTGTGAATGTCAGAATTTTGGACCACGTCACTCTCAACGTGAAGGACTTGCGATCAGATGGCCGGGCCTCGCTTATCATAGGCGATGGTACGTTCATTGGCAGGTTTGTTCGTATCAACGCCTGGATGGATGTTCTCATCGAGCCTCATGTGCTTATCACAGATCGGGTCCTGTTGGGGGACGAAGACCATGTCTATGACGACCCCTCAAGACCAATACTTCTGCAGGGCAGCCGATCCAAGGGGAAAGTCCTGCTGCGGACAGGCTGCTGGATTGGAAGTGGAGCGGCCATCATGCCTGGTGTAACGATCGGTCGCAACGCTATTGTCGGCGCCAACGCTGTCGTCACCAAAGACGTGCCCGACTACACCATTGTCGCGGGTGTTCCCGCCAGAATCCTCCGCCAACTTGACAAGCCGCCGGTGTCGGCCCCCCGCTCATCATGAAGCTTCTTATGCTGTCCTGTTGGTTCCCGCCGCCGTTTGAAGGTGGGTCGGTGGTCTATGTTTACGAGCTTGCCGCGAACCTTCCCCCGGGCTGCGTGCGAGTCGTAACGACGCATTCCGAGGGGCAGGTAGCCTTTGATAGCCAGCAACCGTTTCCCACTTGGCGCTGCTGGATGCAGTGGGGCGCCGCACCGGGAAAGGCGCGTCAAGTGGGCGTCTTCCTGCTGTGGGTGGCCGGAATCCTGCCACGTCTCCCCCTATGGAAACCCGATCTTGTGCTCGCGGGGGATATTTTTCTCTCCGGTCTCGTGGCGCGCTGCATCAAGGCCGTTTTTGGGATCCCTTATGTCGTCTTCGTGTACGCCGAGGAACTAACAATGCAGATCCAGAGGCCAGCCAGCTTCTGGCAGCGGCTGCGCGGCTGGATGTGCCGGGTTGTGTTGGGCTCAGCGGACGGCGTCGTGGGGGTTTCGGATTTCACTCTTTCGCTTCTGCCAGCGTTGGGAATGGAACCCGCCAGGGGCATCAAGATCGTGCCAATGGTGATGCCTCCGCCCCCGACCCAGCCCATGCAGGTGGCGGCGGTGCGGCGCCGGATAGGATTAGCTCCCGGCCAACCCACCGTATTAAGCATGGGCCGTTTGATTGAGCGAAAGGGGCAGGACAATCTCATTCGAGCCTTTGCAATGGTCCTGGCTTCGGTACCCGGTGCGCGACTCGTGATTGTCGGGCGCGGCCCAGACGAGGCACGGCTCAAGGCGCTTGTTAAGGAGTTGGGGCTGGAGCCGGCGGTTGTGTTCGCAGGGTTCGTGCTAGACACTGAGAAGGCAGCCTTTTTCGACCTTTGTGATGTATTTGCGATGCCTCATCGCCAACTGGCCGATGCTGACACCGAGGGTTGCCCGACCGTTTTTCTCGAAGCAGGGGCTCACGGTAAACCCGTGGTAGGCGGGCGAGCCGGTGGGGTCAGCGACGCCATCCTGGATGCGCAAACAGGGTTTATCGTGGATGGTGAGAGGCCAGAACAAATTGCGAAGGCGCTGGTGTCCATCCTAACGGACCGAGCCCTGGCAGTGCGGCTAGGTGCGAGGGGCCGCCAGCGCGTCCTGGAGGATCTTTCGCCGGAAAAAGGGGCTCAAGTCCTCATGGACTACAGCCAGGCGGTTCTGGCAACAAAAGGCATAACTTGAACAAAAGAGCTTTGGTCACGGGCGGCGCGGGATTCATGGGCGCCCACCTCACAGCGGTACTCCGTCGGCGGGGATGGGATGTGGTTGTCGTGGACAATGGTTCAGCCGGAGCCGTTGAAAACCTAAAATACTTGGGCGTGGACACGCCGATTGTGTGGGCTGACCTGGTTGATCCGACCGCACTGAGCAAGCTCGGGTTGCAGCCGCCAGATGTGCTCTTTCATCTCGCCGGCAACGCCAATGTTCCTAGGTCCGTGGAGAATCCCATCCTTGATTTCCAAGCCAACGTGCTGGGGACCCTCAATGTCCTAGAATACTCTCGCAGCAATGGCGTGAAGAAAGTAGTTTTTCCCTCCACCGCTTCGGTCTATCGGCCCGGTGTGCCGATGCCGGTGCATGAGGACGCGCCTGTTCATGCGAGCTCGCCTTATGGGGCCGCCAAAGTCGCGGCGGAAAACTATTGCTATGCTTACGCTACTAGCTATGGCCTGGATGTTACTGTATTGCGCTTTTTCAACGTCTATGGGCCGCTAATGCGCCGCTTTGCCATCCATGACATGGTGCGCAAACTGCAACAGGACCCGACGCGGCTGGAGGTCTTGGGCGACGGCCAGCAGATTCGTGAATACCTTTATGTCGAGGATGCGGCGCGGGCCTTTGTCGTAGCGGCGGAGAAGGGCCTCCCAGGACAGGTCTACAATGTTGGAACCGGTTCTCCGATCACGCTGCGCTCGCTCGCAGATGCGATCATCGCGTCCATGGGGCTAACGCGCGTGCGAGTAGAATGCACCATGAGATCCTGGCCAGGTGATGTGAAGGTTTGGTATGCCGACGGATCCAAGTTCGCAAGTCTTGGCTTTGCACCGGCAATGGGCTGGGAGCAAGGGCTGCGAGCGACGATCAGCTATTTGACCGGTTGACCCCCGCTGCAAGAGCAGATGCTGGCCGCCGTTAGCCTACGGTGGAGGCCCACAAATGGCAGGAGCCTAAACCTGGAGACTTATTGAGGTTCGTAAAATTGAGTGACACGAGATCGGCGCGAACGGAGCGCGGCGTTCACGCCGCTTCAACGCACGAATCGAAAGCGGGCTGGGCATTTCCTGCGCCGCACCACAATGGCCGTTGAAGCGGGTTGAAGCCCGCGCTCCGTCACCCCACTGCACGAGTCTCAACAAGCCGCTCCGGAGTGTCCCGACGCGACAAGGACTCACATCCCAAACCCAAGACAGACAGAAACAGGGGAAGCCGTGTAATGGTAGAATCGCGTCTAAAGTGCATGCTGACATTCACCCGCAAGGGGAAACCGCTGCCTCTTGCTCTCGGCGGATTGTCGTCTCGGCAAATGCCACGCTTTGTTTGGTGGTATGTGGAGGGGGGCGCTGCGCCCTCGCTCTTCTAAACGGCAATGAGCTGGCTGTGTGGGCCTGGAATTAAGCACCAATGCGAAACATTGTCCTGTACCTTTTCTTAGCTTCCCTCAATTTTGAGACTTGGAAGCCATTCCAGATGGGTGATAAAATGTCCCTGGCTAAGCTTCTGGGGTGGATTTATTTCTTGATGATGGTCCCGCATTTTTTGGCGGATGTCAGGACCAGTCTAAGGGGCCCAGTTTTGAGGCCGCTCTGGCTCTTCTTCGGGCTGTTCACCGTCATGAATGTCCTGTACAGCCCAGGCCGCCATTTGGTCACCTGGGATTGGGTGAGTGTGTTCCAGAACACCTTGCTGTTTTGGTTTCTAGTCATTCACGCCCAGAAAGACCGCTTGGTTCTGGAGAATGGCATGCTCAGCTTTGCCTTAGGTGCGGCGGCTCAGACCGGGATGTTCCTTGCAGATATCGGGCTGGAGGAGGTCCAGGGCAGGATTAGTATCTTTGAGGACAATGCCAATACTGTCGGCCTAAGAATCGGTGCCGGGATAGTCATATTGCTTCTGGCAATAGCGCAGAACCGCTTCAAACTCGGAAAGTGGCGTTATCTCCTGCTCCTCCCCCTGCCAAGCATGCTGCAATTCATGGTGGCCACGGGCTCGCGCGTGTCTTTGATAGCATTCGTTCTAGCCCTCGTCACGGGAGTGGGATTATTTAAAACAAAACGCCCTCTCGGTAAAATTGTCGTGCTGGCCGGGGGCGCAATAGTCGCTTTCGCTATCTGGCTAAGTGTGAGTGCGTCGGAAACCCTTTCGAACCGGCTTTTAAGCACTTTTAACGACAGGGACTTTGCAGGCCGAGACGAGATCTGGGGGAATCTGCTGCCCTTGGTTGCAAAACACCCGTTTGTTGGTAGCGGGCAAACCGGCTACGACCGGTTTTGCGAGCTGACGTTCGGCTACATCGTCAGTCCCCACAATGTACTGCTGGAAGTCCTTTGTTATACCGGGTTCGTCGGCTTAAGTCTGTATTTGTGGTTTCTCTGGCGGGTATTCCAAAGTGGCTGGCAAAGTTACCGGGCGGAGGGTTGGCTGCTGCCGCTGGTGCTCTGGTGTCCGATCGTGGGCTGCCTGCTCAGTGGCCAAGTGCTGGTGTGGAAGTTTGTGTGGTGCATCTTGGCCTATAACGTGGGCCGTCCGATGCCGAAGCCAAAACTGAGAGTCCGGCGGTCTGCAACCATGCTGCCCCAACCTAAACCGGTCATCTCCTTAGCTGTGACTAGGCAACCAAAGACTACGGAGCGCGCCGCGCCGGCCACGTAGGACGGCTCGGAATCCTTTTGGGGATTTCATTCGCCTCGGAGTCACCGTCACGCTGAAACCCAAGTGGGTGTTCCATGAGAACCATTCGGGCCAACGCTAGGACTGCCTGATTATGCACACCTTGGTTTTGGGCGCAGTGCTTGATGCGGTCCTGCGGGCGCGGCCCGGCAAGGTGGTGGTCGGCGATGGCGCGATTCAAGGCTGCGACCTGCGCAAACTCACGGCGGCGGCGGGCTACCGCGCCTTGCAGGAGCATTACGCGCAAGTTGGCGCTCCGGTCGGATGGCGGGACTTTCGCCGCACGGTGCTCGCCAATCAGGAAGGCGTCTGGGACCGGCAGGCGGGCCTCCGCCCGCTAGAAGATTATGTCCTGTTCGACCTGGGAGCGGACAGCCTTTTGGAGCCGATTGCCCAGGATGCGGAGCGGTTTCCCGTCACCATGTATAATCCCGACCTGGTGCGGCAGACCCACACTCCCGGCCGCCACCAATACCTGATCGCTCGCGAAGTCATTGAGGCGGATGTGGTCATTAACCTGCCCAAGCTGAAGGATCGCAATGAGCCGGGGCTTACGGGGGCGTTCGGGGCCTCTGGTGAGTAACACCGAAACAATCAAATGAGTGTCTCGCTTGGAGGATCACGCGTCGGCCTGGCGTTCATGCCCAAGGCCGCCGGGCCGGCAACATACGACCGGACCGACGCTCTACGGCAGGTGGTGCGCGGGGCTCTGGTCGCTGGCGGGCTTGGGCAAACGGATCCGGGCCGGCCGTTGGCAGACATCATCCGGCCGGGCATGAGCGTGCTGCTCAAACCCAATTGGGTGCTGCATGTGAACCAGAGTGGCCGGACGATGGATTGCATGGTCACGCATCCGGCGTTCCTGCTCGCGGTGCTGCGGGAGGTGGTGGCGGCAGGTGCCGGACGGGTCATCATTGCGGATGCGCCCATCCAGCTAACAAACTTTGATCTGCTCACCCCACCAGCATGGCGCGCGGCGGTGCGCGAGGTTGGCGGTGCGGTACCGATTGAGATCCTCGACTTACGGAACACGGTAGCGGCGGTTACTCGCGGTAAACTGGTCGCCACCGCTGGCCGGCGCCCTGCTGTTCGCTTTGTCTTGTTCAAGATGGGGAGCGAGAGTTGCCTGGAGCCAATCTCGGACCAGAATGGGCATTTCCGGAACACATGCTACAACCCGGAGGACATGGCGCGCGTCCAGCGACGAGGGGAGCACCAGTTTCTGCTTTGCCGGGAGCCTTTCGAGGTCGATGTGATTCTCAACCTGCCCAAACTCAAGGCGCATGCGAAGGCGGGCATTACGGCGGCGCTCAAGAACCTTGTCGGCATAAATGGAGACAAGAACTTCTTGCCCCACCACCGGGTCGGTGGCTCGGCGGAGGGAGGCGACTGCTACGAAGGGCGCAAGCCGTTTAAGCGCGCGGCCGAGTTTTGCCTGGACATGGCTAATCGGCGCATCGGGCGGCACAGCTATGCTCCATGGGCGATGGCCGCCGCGGCGCTGAACAAGGTCCAAGGCGGCGATCTCGAAGGCAAGTGGTACGGCAACGATACCACGTGGCGGATGGTTTTGGATCTGAATCGGCTGCTGGTTTATGGGCGAGTTGACGGTACGCTCGCGCCAACGCCACAGCGGCGAATCTTCTCCCTGACCGACGCTATTGTGGCCGGGCAGCGCAATGGACCACTTGCGCCGGAGGAGATTTCGCTTGGGGCGGTGACTTTTGCCGAAAATTCCGCCTTCGCCGACCTCGTCCATGCGGAGCTGATGCGATTCGACTGGCACCGGATTGCGCTTGTGCGTGAAGCCTTCGCGCCGATGGATTACCCGCTTGTGAACGCGACACCGGACACCGTCTCGGTTCACTGCAAGGGTCAGGAACTTTCACTGGCCGAAACGGGCCGTGTCTACAGTCGGGCGTTCCGTCCGCCCGACGGATGGGCGGGGCACATTGAGTTGCGCTAACTGAACCGATGATAATTGGAATCCACGATCGTCCCGGCAGTTTCTCTGACCGCTGGATTGCCTATTGCACGGCGAAGGGCATTCCCTTCCGGCGCGTCAATTGTCTGGCGACGGATGTGGTGGCTCAATGCGGGGGGCTGGAAGGATTGCTCTGGCATTGGTATCATGGCGATCCGACCCACTTGCTCGTGGCGCGGCAGATCATCGCTGCCTTGGAGGCCAAGGGGCTGGTGGTCTTTCCGAATGTGGCTACCTGTTGGCACTATGATGACAAGGTCGCGCAGAAGTATCTGCTGGAGGCCGTTGGCGCTCCGCTGATTCCCACCTGGGTCTTTACCAGCCTACAGGACGCCCGGCGGTGGATTGCGGGAACCACCTGGCCGAAGGTGTTCAAGCTGCGGTGCGGTGCCGGTTCGGCCAATGTCCGCCTCGTGCGCTCCCGCAACGAGGCAGCGGCACTTTGCCGGCAGGCGTCTGGGCGGGGCTTCCCGGCGGCGGCCGGCTACCTGACCGATATCCAGACCCGACTGCGGAAGACCAAGACCGCGCAGGAATTCTGGGTGCGGCTGGCCCGGGCACCGCAGACGCTACTGAACGTGCTGGCGCTCCGTCGGAAAATGACCCGGGAAAAGGGATACGTCTATTTTCAAGAGTTTCTTCCCGACAACACCTTTGACACCCGCATCACCATTATTGGCGATCGGGCATTCGGGTTCATGCGTGCGAACCGGCCCAATGACTTTCGGGCCTCGGGTGGTGGCTCCATTATCTATGCGCCCGAGAAGCTGGACCGACGGTGCGTTGAAATCGCCTTTCGTGTGGCGGACCATATCGGCACCCAGAGTCTGGCCTTTGACTTCCTGTTCAACCCGCAGCATGAGCCAATGATCGGCGAAATCAGCTACTGCTATATGTCGTCGGCGGTCCACGCCTGCGCCGGGCACTGGGACCACCAAGGCATCTGGCACGCCGGCCACGTCTGGCCGGAAGAGGCGATTCTGGAGGATTTTCTGGCCGCTATCCGCCGAAAGACACAAACAGCGCAATGACGACTACCACTCGCTGCAATCGGAAAACCGTTGGCTGATCGCAAGCGGCGGGAGATGTCCACCACAGCCCTCTCAGCTAACTCCCGGTGACTAATCACTGATTACTGCTCTCTGACTTCTGTCCTCCGTCTTCCGTAATCGCTTGAAAATCCTCTGCTTCATTGACTCGCTCGGCTCCGGGGGCGCGCAGCGGCAGCTTGCGACGCTGGCGGTAGGCTTGAAGAAGCGAGGGCACGAGGTCCGCTTTCTAGTCTATCATCCGCATGATCATTTCCTGCCGCTGCTCCAAGCGGCGGACATTCCTTGCCAGTTGATCCCGTCTTGTTCGCATTGGCGGCGGGCGCTAGCGGTGCGGCGCGTCCTCCGGCAGGGGTGGCAGGATGTAGTAATGGCCTTCTTAGAAGGCCCTTGCCTCTATGCAGAATGGGCGCGGCTGCCCCGGCAGCACTGGGGGTTCGTGGCGGGGGAGCGCTTGGCGGACCCCCAGATTAGGAGCGGGACGGGGCGCTGGTTCCGGCAGTGGCATCGGTTGGCGGACGCCGTGGTCAGTAATTCGCATACCAACCGGCTCATGCTGGAGGCGGAATTCCCGTTCCTCCGGCGGAAGCTGGCCACGGTTTACAACGTGGTGGATTTGCAACTATTCCGCTCCTCTGCGGCAGCTCCAGCCAGCGCGGGCAACTTCACCGGTAAGCCGCTTCGCATCGTCGTGGCCGCAAGTTATCAAGAGAAGAAAAACATGTTGGGCGTGGCGGAGGCGCTGCTTAGTCGGAAACGGAACCAAGGCAAACCATTGGTGGTGGTTGACTGGTTTGGGGCGGTGCAAGCCGACCCATCGCCTTTCACCCGTGCCGGACGGTTTATTGCCGAGAACGGGTTGGACGAGTCGCTGCGGCTCCACCCAGCCACGCACGACATCGCCGGAGAATTCTCTCGTGCCGACGCTATCGGGTTGTTCTCGTACTTTGAGGGGCTGCCTAATGTGGTGTGTGAAGGCCTGGCGTGTGGCAAGCCAATCCTCTTGAGCAATGTGTGTGATGCCGGCAACCTGGTTCGCGAAGGAAAGAACGGATTCCTCTGTGATCCCCGCTCGCCACAAAGCATCGCCACGGCGTTCGGGCGTCTGGTCGGACTAGGCCTGGAGGAGCGCCGGCAGATGGGAGCGGAATCCAGGGCACTGGCCGAGCGGCTCTTCGACGAACAAGTCGTGGTTGAGCGTTATGAAATGATTCTGGGAGCGGCCGTGAGCGGGGAACCGGTTCGAGCCGGTTGCACCTGGCCCGCAGAGGTGCCGGAGTCAGCAGCGAGGACGGTGGCGGCATGGGCCAGTGGCGGCCATGGCCTTTAGAGCACCTTGCCCGTGCCATCGTGGGCGGGGTGTCACCCATAGTCATTCGGTTTCGTTGGGGTCTTGGAACCATCCTGCGGCATGAGGCAGCCCTGTATTCGGCGGAACAACGGTTGGAGCGTGCCACCCTGGGGCGGTGGCAGGAGGTTGACCTAAGCCGCAATGCCCAAGGTCCCACTCCATAGCCGCAACCCGCTTCGCGTGCTGCTGGTTTCGCCGCTGCCTCCGCCGAGTGGTGGCATTGGGCGCTGGGCAGTTTTGGCGCTGGGTTGGTTGAAAACCAAGCCCGAGGCGTCGGTAAGTTTGGTGGATACCGCTCCACGCTGGCGCGCGGTCGAAGATCTGAAGTTATGGAAGCGAGCGGCGGGTGGGGTATTGCAGGGCTTGCGGGACGCTTGGAGGACGGTGGTCCAGTTCCTTGTTTTCCGTCCCCATGTCCTGCATTTGAACACTTCGGCTCAGTTGCGGGGGCCTTGGGATACGGGAATTCTCGCCGTGGCAGCGTTAATGCGGGTGCCTTCCATCTATCATATCCACATGGGCCGGTTGCCGGAGGTCATGGCCCGGAATGGCGGGGAGTGGTGGGGGTTGCGTTGGGCGCTTGCACTGGCGGATCGGGTAGTGGTTTTGGACCAGGCTTCGGAGCAAGCCTTGAAGCGGTTTCTGCCTTCGCAGCAAGTGGTGCGTTTGCCCAATGCGATTGCGCCGCCGCCAGTGGCCAACGCCCACTCTGAGCCCGAACCGCCGAACGTGTTGTACCTCGGGCATGTAGTTCCTAGCAAGGGAATGCGGGAGTTAATGGGGGCGTGGCGGCAATTGTGCCCGCAAGGCTGGCGTCTGCGACTGGCCGGCCTGGGTAGTGCGGCCTATCGAAAGGAGTTGCTGGGCATTGCCGGGGCAGAAGCTCAGGTTGAGTTTCTGGGCGATTTATCGCCTGAAGTGGCTTGGAGGCACATGCAAGCCGCTGACATTTGTGTCCTGCCTACCTACACCGAAGGTTTCCCTAATGTCATTCTGGAAGCAATGGCCGCTGGCAAGGCGGTCATCAGCACGCGGGTGGGAGCGATTCCAGAGATGCTGGATGCCGATGGAGAGGAGCCCTGTGGTCTCGTGATCGCGCCCCGCGATGTGGGGGCGCTGGCGGACGGACTTCGAGAACTGATGGGCAATTTCCGGTTGCGGGAGGCGTTGGGACGGCGGGCACATGCCAAAGTGTTGCGTTGTTACACCACCGATGTGGTTTTTGGCCAACTGCTCAGTCTCTGGCGTGGGGTCGGGGGGGAAGGTCACAACGTTGGCGTTCAAAACCTCTCGCCGGGAACGCATTGATCCCCCGTGCGCTCATGCCGGATATCGTCATTGTCAACGCTGTTTACCCCCCTGAGCCGGTGGTATCGGCCCAGCTGGGGCGGGACTTGGCGGAGCACTTGGCGCAGGATGGGGCACATGTGACAGTTCTCTGTCCGTACCCGTCGCGGCCCATCGGGGAAGGTTATGCGGGTGTCCGGCCCACAAATGGCGCTCGCGTGGCTTCCGGGAACGGGGTCGAGGTGGTGCGCTTGCCCTCCTATCGGGCGCCCCAGTCCCGCCTGCTGGCCCGGCTGTGGGAGAGCTTGAGCTTTGGCTGGCATGTCTGCCGTTACTTGGACGGGCAGGTGGGTGGCGTGGATGTGGTCTATGCCAACACTTGGCCGTTGTTCAGTCAGGCTCTAGTCGCTCGGCATTGCGCACGCCGGGGCATCCCGTTGGTGCTCCATGTTCAGGACCTCTACCCAGAGTCCTTGTTGGGCAAAATTCCCCGGTGGTCTCGCGGCTTAATCCTCAGGCCGCTTACTGCTTTGGACCGGTGGATAGTGCGGCAGGCAGCTTGCGTGGTTGTCATTTCGGAGAACATGTGCCGCACCTACGTGCGAGACCGTGGTCTTCCACCTGAGAAGGTCATCACCATCCTGAATTGGGTGGATGAACGGCGTTTTGAAAACCTGCCTGCGCGAGCCGAAGCGTGTGCGCGGTATGGTGTGCCGGAAGACCGCTTCACCTTTCTCTACCTCGGCAACATCGGCCCGGTCGCTGGGGTTGAGGGCCTGATTGAGGCGTTTCATCAGGCCAACTTGAAGCAGGCGCAATTGGTAATCGCCGGGGACGGGTCCTCCAAAGCGGCCTGTCTGGAATTGGTCCAGCGCCGGGGGGTAAGCGGCGTGCGCTTTGTTTCGGATCCGGACGCCGCCAAAGTGCCTTTGCTCCAGAGCTTGGGCCACGTTTGCCTGCTCCCACTGCGCAAAGGCGCGGGCATGAGTTCCATTCCCTCCAAGCTAATGGCCTACTTGCTCTCGGCCAAGCCGGTGCTGGCTGCGGTGGACACAGGCAGCGACACGGCCAGGACGATTTCAGAAGCGCAGTGCGGTTGGGTGGGCGAGCCCGAGCACGCCGAATGGCTGGCGGCGAAAATGACCGTAGTCGCCGCGCTGCCATCAGGTGATTTGTCTGCGATGGGCCAACGCGGTCGGGCTTATGGGCTTAGGCATTTTTCAAAGGGCGAGGGTGTCAGGCGGCTCGGCGAGGTGGTTCTTCGCGCTGTTCGCTCAACTCCCGGCAAGTTTGAGCGCGGTTTCAAGCGATAGTTTGCAAACGATACGCCACTTGGGGTGACAGATATGATCGGTCCGCTGGAGCAAAAAGATGCCATCGTTGTTGCGCGCCTGCACATCGAAAATCTAGAGACGAACTTTGCGGGACTCTCGGGCAGGAAGCTGTTGGCCTGCTACTACCGTGTGGTCGCAAGCGGCGCCGGCGCGGTTGGTTACGGGTGGACGGCGGAAGCGGGCTCCATGGCTGGGTTTATCTGTGGGGTTTGGGATAGCCACCGGCTGTGGCGCTCATTGGTGTGTCGGGAGTGGCCCGGGTTGCTTTTCTGGGGATGCGTTCATGCAATTGCACATATTCGGCTTAATTTGAGAGTGTTGATGGCGCTGGGAAAGCGGCTTGGGCTGACTAAGAATCACTCGAAGACACTAAAAGACCTGGTCGGTTACGAGTTGCGGCCCATCGCAGTAAGGGCGGCCATGCGTGGCCAGGGCGTCGCCCAAGCTTTGCTACAGAAGATTTTGGAGGACGCACGATCGCGGGGTTTTTCCGCCGTCTTCCTGAAGACGGAAACGGCCAACCGCAGGGCCAACGCTTTTTACCTCAAGAGCGGCTTCCGGTTGGTTGCGGCGAAAGACGGTCGCAACTATTTCCAAATTGGGCTGTCGTCTGATAGGGGGAATGAGAAGCCACAGTTGCTGGCGGCGGAATTTGTGGACGCAAGGCAAGGCAGCTTGACCTTCCGACACGTCATTCACCGTCTGCGCGAGACGGGTTTGTCCGACTCGGCGAGGATCTTTCTACTTCACTGTGAAAGCTTCCTATTTGACTGGCGGAATGGCACGGACACTCTGAAGCGCATCCCACTATCTGAGTTGAACATTCCGTTCGCCTCAAAGGGGCACGGAACCAAGCATGACGCATCGCCGATCTTCGTGCTACGGAGGATTCTCCGGCAGGTCGGCATCCGGGCCGGCGACGTGTTTGTGGATTTTGGCTCTGGCAAAGGCCGTTCTCTGCTATTGGCCGGAGAGTTTCCATTCCGGCGGATTGTCGGCGTGGAATTTTCCGAAGAGCTTTGCCAGATTGCCCGCGAAAATGTCAGGCGGTACATGGTCAGTCATCCTGGAATGGCTCCGCTTGAAATTCGCCATGCCGATGCCGGTCAGATTTGCGTGGAGGCAGACTGGACGGTGCTCTATTTCTTCAACCCTTTTGATGCAGAGGTGATGCAGTTGGTTTTGCGCAACGTGGAGGAGTCGTATCGTGTGCATCCGCGGAGGATCCGGCTGCTTTACTGTCATCCGGTGTGCCGGGAGGTGTTTGACAATTGCAGCTTTCTGCACCTTGAACGCAGTTTCAACATAATGGGCCGCCAGACCCTTTTGTATCAAACTGTGGGCCGATTCTGAGATCCATGTTTGGGATGGGCCTGCCTCGCGTGCCGGACGGGGTGCAATCGGCTTGGATTCAATTTCCAGCATCACTGGAGATAAAGGCAGCCGGCTATGAATACCTCCTCCGCCAAGGCGTGGCTGTGAACTGGGCGTTTCGCTATTCTTGCGCCGGCAGTTACGGGATGAGCGACGCGCCAAATTCCGAACGCGCAGCCCGGTCGGTGTCAGGTTTGCCGAACTATCCGGGCTTGGCAGTGGGGAAGGCGTGCAGGGTTTCTGCTTTGCTCCGCAAGTTTGTTTGTGGCTGATTTCGACCATGGCTGCAGCTTCGCTCAGGCCGGTCACCGCTTCGTCGGCCGCGCGTTGGTGGCGGCTGAAGTACTTCTTGGAGTGGCTCGTCGGGTCGGTCGGTTTCGTTCTAATCCTGCCGCTGTTCGCCCTGCTGGCACTCTTGGTCAAGACGACCTCCCCGGGTCCGGTGTTGTATCTCAGCGACCGGTTGGGGCGTGACGGGCGGGTATTTCGCCTGTTGAAATTCCGTAGCATGAGAGTGGGCGTGGCTCCGGTGCTCGGATCAGACGGCAAAGTGTTGACCCTTGATCACGATCCGCGTTGCACTCCCATTGGGCGCTTTCTTCGGCTGGGCTTCGATGAACTGCCGCAACTGATCAATGTGGTCCGGGGTGAAATGTGCCTGATCGGGCCGCGCCCGGATGTGCCGTCGGAGTTGGAGCGCTACACGGCCCGCGAACGGGCGCGCTTGAAGGTTCTGCCCGGCATCACGGGTTTGACCCAAGTGGTGGGCGGACGCGAGTTAAGCAACGCCCAGAATTATGAACTGGATGTGCGTTACGTGGAGCAGGCGAGTCTGTGGATGGATGGGCTGATTCTAGTGTTGACGCTGCCCTATTCCTTCGGCGCAACGCACTTGGGCCGGCGGGTGTTCCATCACCAGGTGGGTGGAGTCTTGTAGCCTCAGAACGCCTGACCCGTGGAATCTAGCTGGGCTGCCCGGTGAGGGCGCCGGGCCTACAGGATGGAGCCCAACGTTGTAAGCCGGGTCCCCTGCCCCGGCGTGCGTGGTTCAATCCATTCCCAGGTGAGTTCAAAACACTGCTGCCGACTTCGCTCTTTCTGCTTTCAACAGAGGCTCTTTCAAAACCCCGCCCGCTGAGGGCAGCGGACCTACAAATGCTGGTTTTTTGCCCGCAATCTGGTAGGCCGCGTGCCTTCACGCGGCGTTCGGGTGGGTTTTGGAAGAGCCTCAGCATTTTTGATTAGACGATGAAAACCTTGCTGGTCCTGGCGGCAGGCCGGTTACAGTTGCCCGCGATCACAATTGCCAAGCGCCTGGGGCTGCGCGTGGTGGCACTCGACGGCGATGCTCGCGCGCCGGGCTTGCCGTTGGCGGATGTGGCGCGCGTGGTGGACCTCCTGGATGTGGAAGCCTGTTTGGCTGTGGCGCGGGAACTCAAGCCGGACGGCGTCATCCACATCTGCTCGGAAGTGGCGATGCCCGCCTTGGGCGCGATCAACGAAGAGCTGGGTTTGCACGGGCCGGGACGTTCCGCAGTGGTCCGCTCCACCAACAAGGAGCAAATGCGGCGGGCATTCGAGGCGGGGGGTGCGCCTTCGCCGCGTTCGTTTGGAGCCGCGACGGAAACCGAGGCTCTGGCGGCCGCTCGGGACCTCGGCGGCGCGATCATTCTCAAACCCTCCCGCAACAGCGGCAGCCGGGGGGTTACCCGCATCGGCGACGCCAATGATTCGGAAGCGGTGAAACGCGCCTTCCAGCGCGCGCTGGCGGAAAGCCGTGACCGGGGCGTGGTCGTGGAGGAGTTCGTCAGCGGACCCGAATATAGCGTTGAGATTGTGGCTTGGGCCGGCGAGCCGCAGGTGCTGGCGTTGACGGATAAGGAAACCACCGGAGCACCGCACTTTGTGGAAACGGGCCACAGTCAACCGGCGCGGGTGGATGCAGACAGCCGGCGGGTAATTGAACAGGCGGCCATTGCCGGAGTGAAAGCCTTGGGAATTGACTGGTCGGCGGCGCACGCGGAGGTCCGGCTATCGTCCCGGGGTCCGATGCTTATCGAAATCGGGGCGCGGCTGGGCGGAGATTTTATCACGACTGAGTTGGTGCCGCGATCCACGGGGATAGATATGGTGGAAGCGGCCATTCAGCTTGCGCTTGGCGAAGTGCCCCATTTGCGGCCACAACATCCACCGCAAGGTGCCGCCATACGCTATCTGTCGCCAAAGCCAGGGCGCGTGTTGGCAATCGAGGGGGTGGAACCGGCGCGAAACGTTCCGGGAGTGGGAGTTGTCGAGGTTGATGTCGGGGTTGGCGGGGTCGTGCCCGAGATCACTTCCAGTTTGGCCCGGGTGGGGCACGTCATCGCCGAGGGCGTGGACGCCGCCGCCGCCATCGCTGCCGCCGAAACGGCGCGGGATCTTGTCTGCATGGTCACGGTGGCGGCGGCAACCGCCGGCGCTGGGGAGACTCAGACCTGCTGTGTCTCTCCGCCCTCGGCGCAATGAAGTTGCTTGGGCCACTCCTGCTGGGGGCCGCGCGCCTCATGGCCGTCCCAGCTTGGATCCGGTGGGGCGTGCTGGCGGGTTACGCGGGGGTCGTCACTTGGTTGATGCTCACTCCGTCGCCACCCGGTTTGGTTATCAAGGCGTTGGACTTGTTTCCGCAGGTGGACAAGGTGCTGCACTTTCTCGTATATGGGGTGCTCGCGCTGCTGCTACGCTGGGCTCTCACGGTTCACCACCAGTTGCGGGCGGGATTCACGACCGTGGTGCTCGGGGCGGTTGCTTACGGCCTCTTCATGGAGTGCTTGCAGGCCCTGCTGGTCGCCTACGCCCGCAGCTTCGAGTGGATGGACATCGTCAGCAATAGTCTTGGGGCGTTCGCTTTCTGGGGCGGTGCGGAGTGGTTGGCTCGTCGCGTTGCGGCTGCGGAGCAGGTTTTCAAGAATCCGGAGCCGCAGATACCTACTTGAACGCGCACTGTTCAAACCGTTGAAACGGTTTGGAGACCGCCACCTTCTTCGTCACCTCGGTGAAGCGGGGTGTTAATGGGAGACGAGGTTTGATTTCAACTTTCTCCTTTCTCCGGCTGTTTTTGATTTTGATATGAAAGTCCCATTTGCGAGAGTTTTCTGCGACGGCAACGAACTCAAGTATGTGCAGGAAGTGCTCGCCAGTGGGTGGCTGACGACCGCCGGCAAGACCTTCGAGTTCGAGAAACGGTTCGCCGCGGCCGTGAATTCCAAACACGCCTGCGCCGTGAATTCCTGTACCGCCGCGTTGCACCTCGCCCTCGAAGCCATCGGCATCGGCCCTGGCGATCAGGTCCTGGTGCCCACGATGACCTTCACCGCCACCGCCGAGGTCGTGCGCTACCTCGGTGCGGACCCGGTGTTTGTGGACGTGGACTATGCCACGCGCCTGCTGACCCCGGAAATCGTGATCCGGGCCCTGGACACCCATCCCCACCTCAAAGCCGTGATGGTCGTGCATTTCGGTGGTCAGGCCGCGTGCCTGACTACAGCGAACCAGTCAGGAATCCTCGACGTCTGCCGGGCGCGCGGAGTCCGCGTGATTGAGGATGCCGCGCACGCTTTTCCCGCCAAATGGGACGGGCGCATGATCGGGAGTTTCGGCGACATCACCTGCTTCAGTTTCTACGCCAACAAGACGATCACCACGGGCGAAGGCGGTATGTTGACGACAAATGACGATCAACTGGCGAAGCGGGTGAAAGTGATGCGGTTGCACGGGATTGACCGTGATATCTGGAACCGGTTCACTGCCGAAAAAGCGTCCTGGGAATACGACGTCATTGCGCCGGGGTTCAAATACAACATGCCGGACATCAATGCGGCCATTGGCCTGGCGCAACTGGAGCGGGCGGAGTTCTTTCGCTCGGAGCGGCAACGGGCCGTGGAATACTACTTCAAACACCTCCAGGATGTCCCAGGCCTTGAATTGCCCCACAGCCACGTGCCGGCGGTGGACCACGCCTGGCATCTGTTTCCGCTGGTGTTGAACGAGCGCGCTGCGCTTGATCGCAACAGGTTCATCGAGGCGCTCGGTGCGCAGGGTGTGGGGACCTCCGTCCATTACAAACCGCTCCATCGGATGACCTATTACCGGGAACGCTACCAACTTCGCCCTGAGGAGTTTCCCAACGCGGAACGCATCTGGCGCGGGTGCGTAACCCTGCCCCTCTACGCCGGCATGACCCCCGCGGAACTGGACTACGTCATCCGCGCAGTGCGGGAACTCCTGACCCCGGGTTGACCTTTTCCCGCCGCGGCGTCTCGGCAGCGCGCCGCCAACGGGGTCTGAAAAATCTCAACGCCCAGCGGTAAACTCGTAGCCCGTTGCTGGCCCGCGCAGGTAGCAGCGACGCCCCCGTCGCCGCTTCCCAAACCGTGTAGCAGCCGACGTAAGAAGGCTCAAACCTCCTAGTTTTTGCGGCCCGGCACCCTCAAGAGCCAGAGCCTCCTTACGTCGGCTGCTACTTTTCAAACCGGCTCTTATTGGCGCTGGCCGCTTTGTCCGTTGCAACCCCACTCCCATTAAGTTAACTCGGGCGCACGAGCTTGGATGAACTGCCGCAACTCTGGAGCATCCTGATCGGTCACATGAGTATTGTCGGCCCGCGGCCGGCCCTCTTCAACCAACACGACCTGATCGCCTTGCGGACCGCCCAAGGGGTGCAAGTGTTGGCGCCTGGGTTGACCGGTTGGGCGCAGATCAACGGCCGCGACGAACTGCCGATCCCGCAAAAAGTGGAATTCGACGCCTATTACCTGGCGCACCGTTCTTTCCGCCTTGATCTTCGGATTATTCTGCTGACGGTCCTAAAAGTCCTCCGCGCCGACGGCGTGACGCACTAAACCTCCGCGCCCCCGGAGCGCCAGCG
>CAIKLQ010000138.1 GCA_903828255.1 uncultured Verrucomicrobiota bacterium | reverse complement strand
GCAAAGCCACTCTGAGCGGTTTCTATGACTTCATGGCAGCCAAACAATGCCGGAAAGCCTTCTCGCTCGTAACGGCCTATCATTCCTCATGGTTACCGTCAGGATGAATCAGCCATACATTTTCTGCGCTTCCCTGTCTCCATGCTTGCGCAGCGGGCGGCGCAACTTATACTCGCGCCCGTTAATTGACTTACAAATCATGAGCGCATCACCAATTCGCGTGGCGGTCACCGGCGCAGCCGGTCAGATCGGTTATTCACTTCTGTTCCGCATTGCTTCGGGCGAACTTTTCGGGCCGAACCAGCCGGTCATTCTCCACCTCATCGAAGTGGACGTGCCGGAAATTCTGGAAAAGCTTAAGGGCACGGTCATGGAAATCGAGGACTGCGCGTTCCCGCTGCTCAAAGGCATCGTCGCCACCGGCAATCTGGACGAAGGCTTCAAGGACGTGAACTGGTGCTTGCTCGTCGGTGCCGCGCCGCGCAAGGCCGGAATGGAGCGCAAGGATTTGCTCGGCGCGAACGGCAAGATTTTCGTCGGCCAGGGCAAGGCCATCCAGAAGAACGCCGCAAGCGACGTGCGCGTGCTGGTCGTCGGCAACCCGTGCAACACCAACTCGCTGATCTGCATGAACAACGCGCCCGGCGTGCCGCGCGACCGGTTCTTCGCCATGACGCGCCTCGATGAAAACCGCGCCAAGGCCCAACTCGCCAAGAAAGCCAGCGTGGACACCACCGCCGTGACGAACCTCGCCATTTGGGGCAATCACAGCGCCACGATGTATCCCGATTTCTTCAACGCTCTCATCGGCACGCGCCCGGTGACCGACATCATCAAGCACACCGAGTGGTTGGAAAAAGATTTCATCGCCACCGTGCAGCAGCGCGGCGCGGCGATCATCAAGGCGCGCGGTTTGTCCAGCGCGGCCAGCGCCGCGAATGCGGCGATTGACACGGTGCGTTCCCTCGTGAATCCGACCCCTGCGGGCGACTGGACCAGCGTGGCGGTCTGCACGGATGGCAGCTACGGCATCGAGAAGGGCTTGATCTTCAGCTACCCGATCCGCAGCACCGGCAAGTCCTGGGAAATCGTCCAAGGCGTGCCGCTCAACGAATTCTCCCGCGGCAAGATCGCGATCACCGAGAATGAGTTGAAGGAAGAAAAGGCACTGGTGAGCGAGTTGCTTCCGGGCTGATCCGGAGTGCCGAACTCCGATTCGGCGTGTTGGAGCGGGTGCCAGGACAATTTCAAACGCGCCGAATCGGAGTTCGGCGTTACGGTTATTTCGCCTCGGTGATTGCCGAGATCCTCGCCGCGACGGCTCTCGTTTCGACGACTGGAGCGTTGAATTTCCATTCGGCGTTCGGCTCGATCACGCGCTGATAATCCGAGGCGTTGGCCAACCAATTGCCGTTGGCGTCAAACAGGGCCAGTTCCACTTTCACACCGAAGCGTTGGCGGTTGGTGGTGTTGACGATCGAACCTTGGGCGTGAACGAGCTTCGTTCCCGGCGTGGTTTCAAGCGTGACCGCTGAAGTGCGGAAATTGATTTGCGCGTAAGGATTGGCGGGCGTGGGTGGATTCTGGGTCTGGGCCTGTGCACGAGCGCCTTGCTTCTCCGCCACCATCTGCTTCGCCCGGTTCAACGCCACGGACGCGCCGATCAAACCACCCACCAGGATCACCACCGCCACGATGGTGAAAATGACGGCCCGGGTTTGCACCAGGGATATTTCCTCCGGGGGTGACGCCAGCAAACACTCCGTCGGCTGGCCGCAATGCGGACATTCACCGGTCAAACCCGCCACCTCGGCCGGAAATTCAAACCGGCCGCCACAATTCTGACATTCGCCTGATAGGTTCTTGGTGCTCATTTAGCCGGCAGAAGAAGTGCATTTTCGCGAACCCTCGGACTCGTCACTCGGAATTCGTCATCGCCATCGCTAAATGGATGGTTAAACCGATAGCCGCTGTGGACAAGTAAAAGGATGAGGACTGTTGGAAAAGAGGCTGGCGTTTGCGAGTCCGCCCGGTAGGCTTCCGTCCGGCGAATCAAAACGGAGCAACTGTCATGCGGCGGGCTTTCACATTGATCGAATTGCTGGTGGTGATCGCGATCATCGCGATTCTGGCGGCAATGCTGTTGCCAGCTTTGAGCGGCGCGAAGGCCAAGGCCAGCGCGACGTATTGCCTCAACAATCTCAAACAATGGGGCCTCGCCACCCAGCTTTACGCCGCGAGCAATAATGATCTGCTGCCCGAGGAAGGTTTCCCAAATCCCACGACGCCGAACCAGCTTGCGGGAGGTTGGTATTACTATCTGCCGGTGGAGATTGGATTGAGACCGTATTCGGAAATGCCCTGGCGGACGAACGCGGCGATTGATCCCGGGCGGTCCACCTGGATTTGTCCAGCCAATCCGCGCCGCAGCAGCGGTTTCAATTTGTTCCACTATTGTCTGAACGAGGAACACGACGGCACGGGCGACGACGACCGAACGCGAAACAAGCTCAGCCAGTTTCGCAATTCCGTGGCGGTCGTGTGGCTGTTCGATTCCAAAAACATTCCCGGCGTCGGCGCGGCGAATTTCGCCCACACGAATCTGCACAGTGGCGGCGCGCAGTTCTCGTTCCTCGATGGCCACGCCCAACGATTCCGGAAGGCGGAGTACTGGGATTCGGCGACGAACAAAGGGCGCACGAACAATCCGGCCCTGGTCTGGTGCGGCATCTGCAATTGAAAACCACCCGCGACGGATCGTCCTCGTCCTCGGTTTTATGGGGCTTTTCGAGGACGAGGACGAGGAGGAGAATGTTTTCCGCCGTTTTTCAAACTGACCGTCCTGGGTGTTGCGTCGAGCTAACTCCGCGTCACTTGCAGCCCCGTATCCGACAGGCTGAAGTCCACAAACCGGGCGCGGGCATTCGGGGGACGCGCGGCGAGGGTTTGCCGGATGCGCGCGGCGGCGGTTTCGTCCTTCGCCAGCATCAGCAGGTAACCGCCGCCTCCGGCACCGAGGAGTTTTGCGGCGTAGAGATGATCGTTCACGCTGGCGAGCAGGCTCTGAATCGCGGGTGGGTTCGTGCCGGCATCAAGGCGCTGCATCAAATCCCAACGCTCGCGAATCGCGGCGGCCAGCAAATCGTAATCGCATTTCTGAATCGCGGCGGCGGCGGTTTCGCCGTTGAGGCCAATCTCGGCAATCAGACTCAGATGGCTGGGTGAGTTGAGGAAGATGCCGCGCACGATTTCGGCCAGGATGTTTTTCGCCAGCCGCGTGACGCCCGTGTAGTAAAGCAGCATGGTGCGGTTGGCGAACACGTGGCTGAACAGATGTTCCGGCAACCAGCGCAGCGTGGGCTTCTGCGAAAGTCCCGGCGCGGTTTCGATCAACTTGACGCCGCGGAACAATCCCCCAGCCTGATCCTGCCAGCCGCCGCCGGTCGTGAGCATTTGCTCCAGCGCCAGCGTGCGCGAATACATCACCGTGCGATCCCAATTCAGCCCGCACAACTCGCTCAGTGCCGCGAGCACGGTCGCCGCGAGAATGCTGCTGGTGCCGAGGCCAGAACCTTTTGGGACCGCCGCAACCAGCGAGAGTTCGATGCCGCCGCCGAATGCGCGCAGTTGCTTTTCCAACGAGTCAAAACCGCCGTCCACGTGAAACTGGGGGAGAAAACCCGCCAGCGCGAACGCGGCTTTCGCCAGCGCAAAAGCACTGCCCGGCTGCGCGAAGGTTTCCAGTTCGGCGTAAGTCCGCAGTCGCTCTTCGACGCCAAGATCAATCGAGCGCACCACCAACTCCGGTCGCTCGCAAAGCTTCGCAAACACCTGCACGGGCGGCTGGCCGTTGAGGTCCGCTGCCACGTTGACGACCTGCCCGCCGAACTCGATACAATAGGGCGGGGTGTCCGTCCAGCCGCCGGCGAGGTCGAGTCGGGCCGGGCTGCGCGCCCAGACGATCTGGTCTTCGAGCACATTGCGCTGCGGCTGCGCCGGCTGGATTTGCGCCTCGCGCACGATCAGGTCGCGCAACTGGCCAAAGGCGTTTGCTTCAAACTTTTCCCAGCCCGCAGCCCCCTGACGCCGCAGGACGGCGGCGCGCAACATCTGGTCACGCACGGCGGACATCGGTTCGTCATGCTCGGTGAAGGCGGTTTCGAGCAACGCGGCGGGTTGCTTGGCGAATTCGCCCGCGGTGGCTTCCAGATCGAGATTGTAAAACACGCTCCAGCGATGGTTTCGCATCATGGGCGCGAGACAGCAGGCGCGGAGTTCCGCGCGACGCGCGTGCATCGCCTTCACGTCCGCTTGCTCCAGCAGTTGTTGCGCGGAGAGGCGGGGGAGTTCGCGCCAGAGTTGGGCGAAGGCTTCACTCTTCTCGGGCGCGGCGGCGAAGAGCCATTCGAGGAATCGTGGTTCGATCACAGCCGTCGGCAGCACGGGAAACAGCGCGGCGAACTGAATGTCCGTTTTCGCGTCCAGTCCGCATTGCTCCATCGTCAGGCCACGCTGCGCGAACCAATCCCGCGCCGGGCGACCGAACCATTTCGTTTGCTCGTCGCCGAGCGCGCCGCTGAAGGTATCGCGGAAGCCGTAGGCGCGAATACAGAGAGAATGGTCACTCTCTCTGCGAGACCCCGGAGCGCCGATCTCCGAATCGGCGCGTTGCTGACCGCGATTTTGGAACGCGCCGATTCGGAGATCGGCGCTCCGTTCCTGCAACGGCACGAAGTCGAGGCACGCGCCGGGTTCGAGCCGCAAGTCCCACTGGTTTTCCGGCACGCCGGTGAAGACGTGTTCGTGCGCCAGCCGCCACGAATCCGGCAGCACGCTGTTCTCCGCCCAGAGCGTGTGATTCTCCTCGCGACGGAGCACGAGATTGGACCGCGCGTTCTGCAAATACTGATCTGGATGCCGCCGCGCGCCGGCCAGGCCGAGCTTCGTTTCATCGAGCACGAGATTTTGCAGCGCGGAGACAGACTCGATCATCTGTGCCGTCGTGCCGAAGTGATGGAAGGTCGCGTTCGGCAGCGGGACGACGGCGCACGTGAGCGAGTGAATCGCGTCATCGCGCTGCGACGGCGCCGTGCCGAGCGCTAGGCCGAAGCCGGAATAAAACTCGTAGTTCGCCGCACGTCCGCCGGCGAACTCCTGCCGCGCGGCGTCCCAACCGCAGCGTTGCAGCAGCACGTTCACCGCGCGCGCGCTCAAGAGCCACATGCCGGTGTCGAAGAGATACAGATGCGTTGCGGCTAGTTCGCGGATGCGGGCGGGCGAGGGTTTCTGGAGGAAGAACGCGAGTTCGTGGGGATTGCCGCGCGGCGTGAAAAAGACGCCGAAGTCCTTGGCCTTTTCCGGCGTGCCCCACATGCCCAGGCCCACGATGTCCACGTCCGGCAACGGCGGCAGCGTATGGCCCACGCGCATGAGCGTGTCGCCACTCACGAGCATCGCCACCGAGCGCGGACTGGCGTGGGCCAGAACGCGCGAGTATTCCGGCACGGCGAGATCCAACAACGTCTGGTCCAACCGCTGCCCGCGCGACCAGCGCAGCACCGGGATGGGCATCAACAATTTCCCGATGGACGCGTATGCCGGCAGACGGCGGCTCATGCCACCGGAGTGGAGCATGAGTTTCCGGTTCGACTTCAGCCAATCACTGAAGTTCCGACCCGCGCCGGTGCTGCGCCACGCTTCGACGAGCAAATTCGCCGTGCCGCCGCCGGAGCCGAGCGGGGGCCCGCTGGAATCCGAGCAGGCGAACCAATGCGGGCGCGGGCGGCCATCGAGGGATTCAAACTCGCGCGCCATCGGTGGCGGCAGCGTGAGGAGAAACTGGATCGAATCGGGTGACGTGGTCATCGTGTGCTGGAATGATGGAGAAACGGCGGGAGGGGTGTCGAGCGGGGATTGGGCGGCGGGAAATGGAAAACGGAAATGAACATTCAACATTCGACATTCAACCTCCAACACCCAGCGCCCAACACCCCTACCCTCTGCCCCTGTTGGATGTTGGGCGTTGAATGTCGAATGTTGAATGTTCCCGCTCGGAATGCGGCGCCACGCAGTGGCGCGCAAAATCTCCCGACGACTCCCCTACTTCTTCTTCGCCAGCGCCAGCCGCGCCTTGGTTTCGGCCTGAAGCGCGTCCAGTTCCGGGCGCAACTCTTCCTTGGTTTTCTTGTCCATGCGATCAATGAACAGGAGGCCGTGCAGGTGATCAAATTCGTGTTGCACGGCACGCGCGAGAAGGCCGCCCGCCTTGAAGGAAATGGGTTTGCCTTTTTCGTTCAGCGCTTTCACTTCCACGAATTCCGGGCGGGAGATGTCGCCGTAGATTTCCGGAAAGCTCAGGCATCCTTCCGGCCCGACGATCGGGTCGCCGACGGGTTTGATTTCCGGATTGATGAGCACGAGCGGCATGTGGTCGGCGACCTCGGCAGGCTGGCCGGCCACTTCAATGGTCGAGGGCCGGTCGGTCACGGCGCGCACGTCCAAGACCGTGAGTTGCACGGCGTGGGCGACTTGTTGCGCCGCGAGGCCGATGCCCTTTGCCGCATACATGGTTTCAAACATGTCGGCGATCAGGTGTTTCACTTCGGCGTTCACGGTGGTGATCTTCGCGCCCTTTTGCCGGAGCACGGGCTGGCCGTATTTGACAACTTCCAAAATCATGGGCGGACGACGGGTAGGGGTTGGCGTCTTTGCTTTCCGGCTCAAACCGGCCAATTCTGCAACAATCCAGCAAGATCACTGATCGCCGGACTCTTCGCGGTGCGGACGTAGAAGCCGCTGGTCGAAACGCCGGTCAACACACTCAACGCGTTGTCGAAGCCGAGCAGTTTGCCGAGGCAGAAACCGGCGTTGAAATGGTCGCCGGCGCCGGTGGTGATGAGCGGCTTGGGCGTGAACGGCCCTTCCACCACGGCGGAATCGCCCGCGCTGACCGCCAGCGCATAGTGCGTCGGATGAATCACGACAGTGTTCACCGGGACGTGGGCGCGGATTTGTTCGCCGATCTTCACCAAACCTTCGGGCGAATGATCCTTCGTGTCCAAGCCCAGCACGGTGCCGATTTCCGACGATTCCTTTTCGTTCAGGCCGAGGATCACGTCGAAGTATTTTTCAAACCGGGCAATGAGTTTGAGGGCTTCCGCGATGTCGCCGGGCGTGCGCTTCTCGGGATCGGCCAGGTCGAAGAACAGCGTGCGGCGCGGGCCGGTCAGGTGCGGGCAAATCTCCTCCAGCGTGGCGGTCCAGATTTCGTTCATCGCCGTGTACATCGTCCAGTTGACGAAGCCGACGAAATTCGCGGCGGAGATTTTCGCGGTGAATTTGTCCTGGCCGAAGCGTTCCTTGAGGTTCGCCCAGTTGACCTGGCGCAACGACTGGTGCTTGCCGAGCATTACCTTGCCGTCCTCGAATTCCACCGCATCGGTGTAGCCCGGCTCGGCAATGGAGAACACTTCGGCGCGCTTCGCGAAGTCGGCGAACACGGGATGCAAATTCGGATAACCGAGATTGCCGAGGTAACTGACGTTCAGGCCGAAACTGGCAAGGGCGTTGGCCATGATCGGGCCGTTGCCGCCGAGCTTGATCATCTGGCGGACGAATTCGATGTTGGTGCTCTTGCCGGCCGCGGCACTGATGCGCTCGCCCCATTGCGCCATCAACGGCAGGCGCTGGTATTTGTCCGCGCTTTCGCGCTTGTCCACGACGTGGAAAATTTCATCCACAAAGCCGTCGAGGCCGAGGAAGGCGTTGAGTTGAGCGGGGCGGTCGGCGGCGGCTTGCAGCGCGGCGGCACAGCATTGGCGTAATTCAGGAGTATTCATTTCGGTTGGTTTTGGAAAACGGCGGGGTTACTCGGCCGCGATTCCGAGGATTTGTAAAACGCGTTCCAGCTCCGGATCGCTGAAAAAGGAAATCTCCACGCTGCCTTTGCCCTGGGCGTAGCGGAGTTGCACCTTCGTGCCGAGGCGTTCGCGCAAGCGGTTTTCGAGATCGGCAACGTGCGCATCGGTGGGCAACGGTAACGCCGGGCCAGTGCGCACGGTGCCTTTGGTGGCGCGGTTCTGCAACTTCGCGACCAGCCCTTCCGTCTGGCGGACGTTCAGCGCTTCCTTGATGACGCGCTCGGCGGCGAGCTTCTGGTGTTGCTCAGTTGTCAGGCCCAGGATGACTTTCGCGTGGCCGACGGCCAGCCGCCCGTCGCGGATGTAGCCCTGAATGGTGAGCGAAAGTTTGAGCAACCGCAGCGTGTTGGCGACCACGACGCGGCTTTTGCCGACCTTCGTCGCGACGTCCTCTTGGGTGAGATTAAACTGCGCCATGAGTTGGGCGTAACCTTGCGCTTCCTCGATGGCATTGAGGTTTTCGCGCTGAAGATTCTCGATGAGCGCCATCTCCAACACGGCGCGGTCGGCGGCCTCGCGCACGATGATGGGAACTTCGGCGAGGCCGACCAATTGCGACGCCCGCCAGCGACGTTCGCCCGCGATCAATTCAAAAAAACCGTTCCGCTCGCGCACGATCAGCGGCTGGACGATGCCTTGGGCCTTGATGGAGTCAGCGAGTTCCCGCAGCGCTTCCTCGGAAAAATCCTTCCGCGGCTGGAGCGGACAAGGGCGAATGCGGTCCAGTTTGACGCGCTGCACCCGGTCGCGCGGATCGAAGGCGGGGGGCGGTGCCAGGGCAGGAGCCAGCGACGCCGAAACGCTTGTGGTTGCGGCGGGCGAGGGATTGGCAATGATCGGCGTGCCACCCAGCAGCGCGCCCAGACCACGTCCCAAAGCTGGTTTTGCCATGCCGGCAGAGTGTCGCAGCACTTGGCGTCAGTCAAGGAAGTCTAAAGTCTGGAGTCTGGGGTCTGGGGTCTAAAATCGAACGGCTAACCCGTCACGCTGCGGTTGCGGAGCGGACGGAGCGCGGCGTTCACGCCGCTTCAACGTCCAAATTCAGCCGGGGGTTACTTCTGGCTTCGATGCGATTGGCCATTCGGGCCATGAAGCGGCATAGATGCCGCCCGCCACTCGCGCCCTGCCGGTTTGGACTTTTGCCTTCAGACTCCAGCCTTTAGGCTTTTTGCATGAGCAAGAAGAGCGGACAGATCGCGGCGCGCATCGCCCAGTTCGAAGGCCAGGAACTGGACGCCCACTATCTCGGCTACTTCGATTGCTTCAACCGACAGCTTTTTTATGAAGCCCATGACGTGCTCGAAGAATTGTGGCTGGCCGACCGGCGCGGACCGGACGGGGATTTTTTCAAGGGGCTGATTCAACTGGCCGGAGCGTTCGTCCACATCCAAAAGAACCGGCGCGGCCCCGCGGCGGCCTTGTTCCGACTGGCGCAGGCGAATTTGGAAAAATACTCGCCGTGCCACGGGCGATTGGATCTCCTGGCGACGCTGGCGATGATGGATGAATGGTCTCGGCGGCTGGCAGCCGCGACCGAACCGCAGAAGTTGCTCGCGGCCGGGCCGGCCCCCGCGTTGTCGCCTTCGGAACCAGAACCGTGACCACGCCGTAGGACCGGCGTCGCGCCGGGCTCCATCTTCGAAGCGAGTGCGGGAAGATTCGGCGTTGCACCCGGGTGGCGGAGTGCGCCCGCCCTCGGGCGCAGCAAGTCACCAACGCTTGGCGGTTGGGGAAGTTCAGAGGGCTTTCATACGCTCCCGCTTGCTGTGGCCGAGGACGGCCACACTGCGGGCCTCAGCCGCTTTCAAGCGCATCTTTTTGAGCGGCCCGGAGGTCCATTCTCGACAGGCCATTCCTCATGTGGTCTATTACTGCGCAATACTGTGAAATTCATTATTCGCCCCTCTGGTGCGGCACGCTTCGTTTCCCTTTCCATCCTGCTCCTGCTCCTGCTCGGCGCGATTCCTGCGATTCAGGCGGCCTCAACCAAACTCCGCGTCACCGATCCCCAAGCGGCGCAGCGCCTCACCGCCAACAGCGGACGCATCCTTGCGGACTACGGGAGCTTCCAAATTATCGAGGTGGATGACACGACCGCCGCCGCTGCGCTGGCGGCGGGCGCGGAGTCGGCGGAGGAATCGCATTTCATCCAACTCAATGCCCGGCCACTGGACACGCGCGCGCCCGAGGTCAAGGCGCTTCGGAAAACCGCAGCGGCGTTTTCCGGACGGCAACTCCATCTCGTGCAGTTCGTCGGGCCCATCAAACCGGAGTGGCGCGACGCGCTGGAGCAGTTCGGCGCGCAGGTTGTGCATTACGTTCCCGAGAATGCGTATGTGATTTACGCCGACGCGCCGACGCTGGCCAAGTTCCAGAGTTGGGCCGCCACAGCAGGCGTGGTTCAGTGGGAGGGAAGTTACACCGGCGATCTCAAGCTGCATCCGCGCACCCGCACCGCGGATGCGAAAGGCCATCCGCTCAAACTCGATACCGACACGTTCGCAATCCAATTGCTGGCAGATGCCGCCGCGAATCCCGCCACGTTGGCATTGATCAAGCAGATGCAACTCGCGCCGGTCGAACGGCAGTTCCCGGCGCTGCACTATCTCAACGTCGTAGTTCGGCTCCCGGCGGAGCGGCTCGCGGAACTGGCGGCGCAATCGGATGTGATTTCCATTCAACCCCACTTCCCACGGCACAAAATGGACGAGCGCCAGGATCAAATTTTGGCCGGAAACCTGAGCGGCACGGCGCCGAGCGGGCCGGGTTATCTCACGTGGCTTGCCAGCAAAGGTTTCACGCAGGCGCAATTCGCCGCGTCCGGTTTCGTCGTGGACGTGACGGACAGCGGCATTGACAACGGCATGCTCGCGCCCGGTCATTTTGGGCTGTATGACTCCGGCAATCCCGTGCTGCCTTCGCGGGTCACCTACAATCGCATTGAAGGCACACCGAACGTCGGGAGCACGTTGCAGGGCTGCGACGGTCACGGCAATTTGAACACCCACATCATCGCCGGCTTCAACGACCGCGCGAATGGCTTTCCGCACACCGACGCCGCTGGTTTTCACTTTGGCCTCGGCGTGTGTCCGTTCGTGAAGGTGGGTTCGTCCGTGATCTTCGACACGGATGCCTTCACCAATCCGAGCTACAACGATTTGGCGGCGCGCGCGTATCGCGATGGCGCGCGAGTGAGCAACAACAGTTGGGGCGCGGACACCGCCGGCGCGTACGATATTGATGCGCAAAACTACGACGCGCTGGTGCGCGACGCCCAACCTGCTGGCGCAGCGATCCCCACCGCGGGCAATCAGGAAATGGTCTTCGTCTTCGCCGCCGGCAACGCCGGATCCGCGGCCAAGACGGTCGGTTCTCCGGGCACGGCCAAGAACGTGATCGTCGTGGGCGCGGCGGAAAATGTTCATTCCCATGCGACCGCCGCCGGCGGCAACGACGCGCTGGGGAACGACGGTTGCAGCACGCCGGATTCCGAGGCGAACAGCGCCAATGACATCGTCGGTTTTTCGAGTCGCGGCCCGTGCGCGGACGGACGGCAGAAGCCCGATCTCGTCGCGCCCGGCACGCACATCACCGGCGGCGTGGGCCAGAGCAGCACCGCGATCGGCGGCACCGGCGCGGCGCTCGCCTGTTTCAAGGGCACGGGCGTTTGCGGTCTGCCCGGCGGCGGCGCGGTCGGCAGCGCGAATAATTTCTTCCCGCTGGGCCAGCAGTTTTACACTACCTCCTCTGGCACGAGCCATTCCACGCCAGCGGTGGCGGGATCGGGCGCGTTGCTGCGGCAGTATTTCATCAATGCGGGCCGCAACGCCCCAAGTCCCGCGATGACCAAGGCGTTCCTCGTCAACGCCGCGCGTTATCTCAACGGCGCGAGCGCGGGCGATTCGCTGCCTTCACCCAGTCAGGGCATGGGCGAGGTGAACCTCGGGACGGCGTTCGATGGCGTGCCGCGCGTGCTGCGCGATCAACTGGGCGCTGACAAATTCACGGTCACGGGTCAAACCCACGCCCTGAATGGCACGATCACGGACGCCGGCCAACCGTTCCGCGTGACGCTCGCGTGGACGGATGCTCCCGGCAACACCACCGGCAATGCCTACAACAATGATCTCGATCTCACCGTTACCGTCGGCGGCAACACCTACAAAGGGAACGTCTTTAACGGCGGATTCTCGGTCGCCGGCGGCACCGCGGACGGCAAGAATAATGTGGAATGTATTTTCCTCCCCGCCGGACTCTCCGGCAATTTCATCGTCACGGTCACGGCGGCGAACATTAACTCGGACGGCGTTCCGAATGAAGCGCCGGCCACGGATCAGGATTACGCGCTGGTCATTTACAACGGAGCGGAAACCGCGGGACCGGTGGTGACGGCGGACAGCTTTGCGCTCGTCACGGAAAATTGTGCGCCGGGCAATGGCGTGGTGGACGCAGGTGAAACCGTCACGCTCAACTTCGCGCTGCGGAATCTTGGCACGGCCAACACCACCAACCTACTCGCCACGCTGCTCGCGGTGGGCGGCGTGAGCGCGCCCAGCGGCGCGCAAACTTACGGCGCGTTGGTCGCCGGCGGGGGCGCGGTGACGCACCCGTTTTCTTTCACTGCCGCCGGCGCGTGCGGCAGCAACCTCATCGCTACGTTGGCGTTGACCGACGGCGCCACCAGTCTCGGCAACGTCACCGTCACGATTCCGGTGGGCCAACTGTTGCCGATCTTCTTGCAAAATTTCGACGGCGGCGCCGGGTTGCCGGCGGGTTGGACAACCACGGCCTCCGGCGGGCAATCTCCGTGGGCCACTTCCACAACGCAAAGCGACTCCTCGCCCAACGCCGCGTTCTCGCCCGACCCGACCACCGACGGCGTCAACGAGTTGGTTTCACCCGTCATCAGCATCACGTCCCCGCTGGCGCAAATCACGTTCCGGCATAATTACAGCACCGAAAGCAGTTGGGATGGCGGGGTGTTGGAAATCAAGCTCGGGGCGGGCACATTCACCGACATTGTGACAGCGGGCGGCGGCTTCGTGGCGGGTGGCTACAATTTGACGTTGAATTCCAGCACCAATCCGCTCGCCGGACGGCAGGCGTGGAGCGGCACGTCGGGCGGCTTCATCACTACCACCGCCACGCTGCCGACGGCGGCGGCCGGCCAGAACGTCCAGTTCCGCTGGCGCTGCGGGAGCGACAGCAGCGTGGGCGGCACGGGTTGGTATGTGGACTCCGTCGTCGTGAACGCCCGCACATGTTGCGGCGACTCCGGCGTGGTGGGCACTCCGCTCCTCTCGGCGGACACGGCCACGCTCACGGCGGAAAGTTGTCTCGCCACCAACGGCGCGATTGATCCCGGCGAAACCATCACCCTGAATCTCGGCGTGAAAAACATCGGCACGGCGGGCACGACCAATCTCGTGGCCACCTTGCTGACCAGCGGCGGCGTGACGTCCCCCAGCAGTCCGCAAGCTTACGGGGTCTTGCCGGTCGGGGGCGTGGCGGGATTTCATCCGTTCAGCTTTACGGCCAGCGGCGGGTGCGGCGCGACGCTCACCGCCACCCTGCAACTTCAGGACGGCACCAGCGATCTCGGCTTGGTCACGTACAACCTGGTCCTCGGCGTCGAAGCTGATTTGGCGGGCGAAAATTTTGACGGCGTCACCGCGCCCGGGCTACCCGCGGGCTGGACCACCACCGCTTCCGGGGCTCAAGCGGTGTGGAAAACCGACAGCACCACGCCCGACACCTTGCCGAACGCGGCCTTCTCCACCGAAGCCGCTACCAACGGCGTGAATGAACTTACCTCGCCAGTGTTCGCCGTTCCGTCCGGCTCCGAAAAATTGACCTTCCGGAACAACTACAACCTGGAAGCCGGCTCGACCACCGGCTTCGATGGCGGCGTGCTGGAAATCAAGATTGGTGCGGGCGCGTGGACTGACATCGTCACTGCCGGCGGCAGCTTCGTCAGCGGCGGATATAACCAAACCATCAGCAGCAGCTACGGCAATCCGCTGGCGGGTCGGCAGGGGTGGAGCGGCACCTCGGGCGGCTTCATCGCCACCACTGTGAATCTGCCCGTCGCCGCCGGACAGACGGTTCAATTCCGTTGGCGTTGCGGCACGGACAGCAGCGTTGGCGGCAGCGGCTGGCGCGTAGATTCCGTCTTGCTCTCCGGCGCGTTATGCTGCACCGGTTCCGCCGCGCCGTCCATCCTGACCCAACCGCAGCACCAAAGCGCAAACATCGGCGCCAGCGCCACGTTCAGCGTCGCGGCCACGGGCTCGGGGCCGCTCAGTTATCAATGGCTGACCAACGGCCTGCCGATTCCCGGCGCGAACACCAACGCCTACACCAAGTTCGGCGTCACCACCAATGATGCCCGCGGCTACTCCGTAATCATCACGAACTCCCTCGGCAGCGTGACCAGTGCGGTGGCGACTTTGACAGTGACCATTCCTGTGCCGATGATCGTCACCCCGCCGCAAAGCCAGACTGCGTTCGTTGGCTCCCCGGTAAGTTTCTCCGTCGTTGCGAGCGGCGGCGTGCCGTTGAGCTATCAGTGGCGATCCAACGAGGTTGATATTTCCGGCGCGACGCTGACCAATTACGCCCTCGCCAGTGCGCAGCCGAGTTACGCCGCGAACTACCGCGTCGTGGTCACCAACCTTTACGGCGGCGCGACCAGTTCCGTGGCGACGCTCTCGGTGCTCAATGGCTACAGCGGCGTGCTCGCCGGTTGGGATATGAATGCCGTGACGAGCTTCGGGGTTTCGCCCATGTCGCCGACCACCAATGCGCCAAACGTCACGGTCGCCGGCCTCACGCGCGGACCGGGCGTGACGACCACCCTCACCCCTGCCCTACGGGCGTGGGGCGGGAATGATTTTACGACCGGTTCCGCCACCGACGCGATCACCGCCGGTGACTACGCCACCTTGGACGTGACCGCCAACGCCGGCTACAAAGTCTCTTTCGGGGCCGTGAGCACATTTAACTACCGGCGTTCCGGGGCGGGTGCCACCAACGGTTTGCTACAATACCAACTCGGCGCGGGCGCGTTCGCGGATATTGCCACGCTGAACTACGCCTCGACGTCCACCAGCGGGGCTTCCCTGCCGGCGATTGATCTCTCCGCGATCCCGGCGCTGCAAGGCGTCGGCGCGGGTACCAATGTCACCTTCCGCATCGTCAACTACGGCGGAACGAACACCGGCGGCACCTGGTACATCTACGACATCGGCAATACTACGGCGCTCGACTTCGCCTTGTCGGGCGGCGTCGCGCCCGTGGTCGTGACCAATCCGCCCGCCGCCGCGCCGTTGCTCACCTCGGTGTTGCTGGCCGGGAATCAATTTCAGTTCACGCTCACGGGCCCCACGAGTTCAAACTACGTCATCCAGGTGTCCACGAACCTCGCGGACAGCAACTGGATCGGCTTGCAGACCAACGCCGCGCCGTTCCTGTTCATCGAGTCGAACGCCGTTGCTTTCCCGCAACGCTTCTACCGGGGCGTGCCCGCCCCCTGAGCGCGGGCGAGGCGGCGCTTCTACCCAAACGGCGGCGGCCTGGTTACGGCTGCGAAGCAAGCATTCGAAACCAGCGTGACGCCGGCCCTCCCGCCAAGCTGCGTAAGCGACCGCAATTTCTTGAATCCAAATTTGAAGTTGTTCTTGCGCGCCAGCCAGCGGACGCTGGCGCGGTTATGAACTTGAAATGCATCCTCACTCTGGTGAGCCTCGGCTTGCTCGGCCCAATTACTCCGGGCTTTGCTGCGGCAACTTCCGCGACCCCGAAGCAGGCGAAGGGAAGCCCGGCCCTCCACACCTACACGCTGGCCCAAGACGGCACGCCGGAATCCTACGACGAAGCGATGGCCGTGGCTTGCCTGCAAGGGATCATCAATCGAGAAACTCCTGAAGTTTACGTCTTGTCGCGCAAGAACCCCCGCCCGCAGTTCTGGCTGGATGTGCTCGCGAAGGACGGGCGTTGGTTGGAAGGCCGGGAACGAAAACCGCTGACCAATCTCACTGCGTTGGTGAAGCTCGCCGGCAAACGGCTCAAGGGCGCGGTCATCTGGGATCCCGCCGTGCCCGCCAGCATCAATGTGGCGACCACCATCGCCGGCGTTCAAGATGGGGTCGTGCTGAGCCCGGAGTTTGCCGACCGCTATCTGAGTCAGTGGCACTTGCCGATTCTCAAAGACTTACGCGGCCTGTTCACCGGCGCGAAAACCGGCAGCAAGAAGAACGACGCCTACCGTTGGGCCATCGAGCAGTACCTCGCCAAAGGGCACTGCTCAGCGCACCTGCTCTGTCTGTTCGAGGATTCCTTCTTTACTCGCTCGCGGGGTGACGCCGGTTACGTGCTCACGCGCGACTGGGCGGTGAAGAATCGGGCGTTCGTTTTCGACCTCTCGCCTTGGGGCGATGAGAAGCCGATGGACGATCCCGAGCAGCGGCTGGGCTTGGACCTGGAGACCTACAAGCTGATGCTGGCCGAGACGCTGCGGCATTCCGCCGGCAAACAGATGACCGAGTTGACCGGCTTCTTCGCCTTTTCCAAATATGCCAACATGCCCGACCACAAGAGCACGCACGAACCAGTGCCGACGGAGTGGGAATCGGTCTGGCTGATGTCGCCCTTCAACTGTTACCAGAACACCATATCCAGCGAATGCTTCAACCAATCGCTACACAGTCAGGCACCGCGGCAACCGCTCCAGCAGCATCGCGCAGCCAAGAAAGTTCCGCTGGAGAAGAAGACTTACATTTGCATCCTCATGGCGGATTACGACTCGGCCACGCCGCTTTACGAGTTCATGCCGAATCACTGGCACAACGCCGATCGCGGAAAAGTCCCGCTTGCGTGGGGCATCAATCCGAATCTGCTGGAAACCTACCCGGACCTGATCGCCTATTTCTACAGCACCGCCACCGCCGCCGACACGTTCACCGCCGACGCAAGCGCCGCTGGTTACATGAACCCGAACCGCGTGCGGAAGGAGTATTTGCCGCTGTTCGTGAAACACAACCGGCGCTTCTTCCGCGAGGCCGATATGACCCTCGCGCCGATGGTGCTGGATTGGGATCAGCCCACCGCCGACGTGAAGGACGCCTTCCGGAAATTCGCGCCCGACGGTTTGGCGACCATCGTGATGGACCTGCACGGCACTGGCGGGAAGATGCCGGAGCCGCACATTTGGAAAGGCATGCCGGTCATGGAACTGCTCAACGATACCTGCAACTTCGCCAGCGCCGAACAGACCGCCAACGCCATGGCGAACGCCATCAAGGTGCGGGGAAACAAAGAGCCGGGCTTTTACTTCTTCCGCATCGTCTGGGTCAACCCGAAGAACATCCTGGAGACCGTGGCAACCCTGCGCCAGAAGCGGCCAGACCTGAACCTCGAGGTGCTGGACCCGCTCACGTTTTGCGCACTGTTCAAACAGTTCCACGAGCGGCAGGCAAAACCGCCCCGCCCGTGAAACCGCAGCGGAATCCCGAGAGCCAGGGACCGGATTCCGACTGTCTCCGGGCCGCTGACAAGGTCGTAGCGCCGCCTTCCAAGCCTGCTGTATCGCGGCACTCCCAGCCTCCGGACGCCGCAAATTCCGACCGCCCTTCTGACTTTGGAGGCGCCGCCGACCGGAGCTCGGCGTGGTTACTGGCCCAGAGGGAAGGCTGGGCGTCGCGGTTCAAGATTGGAAGTTCAGTGGGGACCGGCTTTTCGCTTCGGGCCTTTTCCGTGCGCCTGGGGCGGCGGTACCGCCTGCCTGCCGCTTGGTTTGGTTCCCGGATTTTCTGTTTTATCCCCGAGGACTTGGGCGCTACCAACCACCTGTTCCGCGTGACGCTGACCGATCTCTTGAAGCAAGGCCGCGCCCCCTAGAACGAAGCGGTTCTCGGGTATCCAACCGCCAGATTCCTGCCGCCAGATTCCTGCGCGGTTGACTTTGGACATGAGACCTCAGACTTTGGTCGCCCCATGCCGCTGCGCGTTCTCATCATGCCGGACAAATTCAAAGGCACGCTTTCGGCGCGTGAAGCGGCGGAAGCCATCGCGCGCGGTTGGCGTCAGGCCCGCCCGCACGATTCCTTGGAGGTGCTGCCGATGAGCGACGGGGGCGACGGCTTTGGCGAATTGATGGGTGGGTTGCTCGACGCCACGCCGCAATCGGTCAAGACCGTTGACGCCGCGCATCGTCCGTGTCGGGCGACATGGTGGTGGGAGGCGAAAACGAAAACCGCCATCGTGGAATCCGCCAGGATCATCGGCCTGGCCATGCTGCCGCCGGGAAAATTCCATCCTTCCGACCTGGACACTTTTGGGCTGGGTGAAGTGCTGCGCGCAGCAGAACGCAAAGGCGCGAAGCAAATCCTGATTGGCATCGGCGGCAGCGCGACGAACGATGGCGGGTTCGGATTGGCGCGCGGGCTAGGCTGGGAGTTCCTTGATCGTGCCGGGAGAAGTATCGATCGCTGGACGCGTTTGGCGGAACTCGCGAGCCTGCGCCCTCCCTTGCCCCAGCGCGGGGCAAGGGTAATTGTCGCGGTGGACGTGCAAAATGTGTTGCTCGGCGTCCGCGGCGCGACGCGGGTCTATGGGCCACAGAAAGGAATCAAACCATCCCAGCTTGCGGAGGCGGAGCGAAACTTACGCCGGCTGGCACAAGCGGTGGCGCGGACGCGGCGTTCCGTATCGCGGGAAACCGCACGCCACCGGCAACCCGGTAGCGGTGCCGCGGGCGGGTTGGGATTTGGTTTGCTCGCGTTTTGTGGCGCGCGATTGCAATCCGGTTTTGCGTTGTTCGCTCGGCACGCACAACTGCGGCAGAAACTGCGCGCGGCAGACTTGGTGCTCACGGGCGAAGGCTGCATTGACGATTCATCGGCCATGGGCAAGGGCGTCGGAGCGTTGGCCCGCCAGTGTCGTGCTTCGGGAGTGCCCTGCATCGGCCTCGCAGGCAAGGTGCTTCGCTCTGGCGAAACGAATTCCATCTTCGACCAGACCCATGCGCTCACCGATCTAACGGCGGAAGAAGCCGCGAAAGCCCGCCCTTCATTCTGGCTGGCGCGACTGGCGGCGCGGACCGGGTCGGCGTGGCCGCCCGTATGACCTGACTTGAACTCCCAGATTGCGGGGACACGCCCGCCCCGGGCGCGCTCCCGTTTCGATTTCGGAGTTTGGGCTTGATCAGCCCCGGGCTCACACCGTCATGATTTCTTTTTCTTTGTGGGCCAGATGCAGGTCAATCTTGCCGATGTAGCTGTCCGTCAGTTTCTGCAAGTCCTTTTCGCACTGCTTCTCTTCATCCTCAGTCACGCCGCGGTCGTGAGCGTGCTTCTTGAGTTGATCCATAGCGTCACGGCGCACATGCCGGATCGCCACGCGGCCGTCCTCGGCCATCTTCTTGGTGATCTTGGTGAATTCCAGGCGGCGTTCGGTGCTCAATTCGGGAAAGAAAATCCGCAGCACCTTGCCTTGAACGGTGGGATTCAGTCCGAGATTCGCCTTCTGGATGGCCTTCTCAATCGCATGCACGCTACTGGCATCCCAGGGCTGGATGGCCAACGCGCGCGGTTCGGGCGAGGTGATGCCGGCGATTTCGCGTAAGCGCATATTCGAGCCATAGACCTCCACCATGAGATTTTCGACGAGCGAAGCAGACGCTTTGCCAGTGCGCACTCCGGAAAATTCGTTGACGACGACGTGTTCGGTCTTTTCCATCTTCTCTTCCGCCTCTAACAAAATGTCATCAAGTGTCATAAGTGAACTGAAGCTACCAAAGCCCGCTGGCGCTGTATAGTGGCAACTCGCGAAGCAAAGTGGAGCGCGGAACTCCAGCTCCGCGTGAACGAAGAAAACAAACCCGCAGAGCTGGAGCGCTGCGCTCCTGAAGAATCCTCGCGCCGCGGGAGGCCTCCGACGGATTACCGTGCAGAGCTTGGCAGAAAAATCTGCGCTCCCGGCTCGGTGTTCTTCACCGGTTTCCCCTCCGTGCATCTCTGCGGTCTAAGGGCCGCTGCGTTGAGTTGGTTTCCGTTTTCCAACCACCTGGCTCCGACTGGGCTTGCCCGGTCAGGGATAATACATCGCCATCAGCCGTTTCCCCAAGAAAACCCAAACGACGGCTCCCAGTGCGATGTACGGGCCGTACGGCAGACGCGAGGACCATTCGCGCTTGCCCACGACGATCAAGAGGATCCCAACCACGGCGCCCACCATCGAACTCAGCATCAGCGAGAAAATCGTCGCCTCCCAGCCAAGGAACGCACCGATGGCCGCCATGAATTTCACGTCGCCCAAACCCATCGCCTCACGCGGGAGGATCACTTCCGACGTGACGACCTCGAGGTGACGACAGGTTTCGGGGTCGAACTTCTCTTCGCCGATTTCCAGCTTCTTCCCCAGCAAGGCCAGGCTCACGCGCACGTTCTTGTATCCGCGATCCACCAGTTCCACTGTCTGCGCCTGGAGAATGACGGCGTCGGATCGCCGGTAAAACAGTTCTTCGTAAGGAATTTCCTGATCCGGCAGATGCACCGCGGTTTCCGTGAACACGATTTTGGTGTTGGGCGGCAACGCCAGTCGCTGCCGTCCGAACAGCAACTTGCCGGCGCGCAGGATTCCGTAGATCAGACCCCCGCCGACCACGAGGCCCAGAATGCTCTTCATCATGCCGCCCGTGACCAGCGCTTCTCCGTGCAGGCCCGGCAGCAAAAACGAGCACAGCAATCCGACCCCCATCCCGCCGAGGGTGATTTCGTCGGGAATAATGAAATGCTCGAAGTCAATGAACGTCGCCGTGATGAGTCCGGCGAGGAACAAGGAATAGACGAGCGCCAGCCAGACCGACACGCCTCCGAACGCGAGCCAGCAGCCGAGGAACATCAGGCCCGTAAGCAGTTCCACCAGAAAATAGCGGGGCGAAATCGGCGCCCCGCAGTTCTTGCATTTGCCGCGCAGGGAAGTCCACGTCAGCAGCGGCACGTTTAGAAACCACGGGATCGAATACTTGCAGTGCGGACAATGCGACGGTGGCGAAACAATGCTCAGGCCGAGCGGCATCCGATAAATGCAAACATTCAGGAAGCTCCCGACGACGCTGCCGAAAACGAAAAACACCCCGGCCCAAAACCCGAAGGGCACCCGCGCCCAGACTTCCCGATCAAAAATAGTGTCAAGCATCGGAAAGTAGTCTGGAGTCTGAAGCCGTGCGGCGGGAGTCGGAAAAGTTGCAGTCCAGAGTCTGGAGTTTGAGCCGAAGCAATGTCGTTAGCGATACGGGTATGAGTCCGGAACGGTTGGACGAAGCGCGTGGAGCACGGGGTTCACGCCGCTTCAGCGTCCGAACCGAATGGGGGGTTCGTTTGGCACTCGACCCTGCCAAGTTTTTGTGCGGTGAAGCGGCGGGAACGCCGCGCTCCGGCGGCCTCGCCCTCGTCGCGCTCCGGCGCGGGTCTGGAGTTGGCGACTGGGGCGCACGGGGCGCGGCGGCGACCCTAGACTTCAGACTCCAGGCTTTAGACTTGAGACGGATTTCTTCCATACACGTTTTCTTCCAGCGCACGCCGCATGACTTCCACTGGCGCGGGCTGGCCCGTCCAGATTTCCAGCGCCTTCGCGCCTTGATAGAGCAACATGCCCAACCCGTTCGCCACACGACACCCCGCCGCCCGGGCCGCTTGCAGCAAGGGTGTTTCCGCCGGACGATAAATCATCTCGTAAACTGCGCGCGCTTGCCGGAGGGAAAATTGTTTTTCGTCCATTGGCAACGGATCGTTGGCCGCCAATCCGAGCGACGTCGCGTTCACCGCCAAGTCCACTTCGCCGCGCGGATATTCCAGGTGAACCCGCACCTGCGGATGCCGCCGCCGGATTTCCGCCGCCACCGACGCGGCCTTGGACGCAGTGCGATTGATCATAAACAGTTCGCCCACGCCTTCCGCCGCGAGCTTGAGCGCAGCAACCTGTCCGGCCCCGCCCACGCCCAGCAACAAAACCCGTGCGCCGTTCAGTTCAATGCCCAAATCCTCCCGCACCGCCCGCGCGATGGCATCGGCGTCCGTGTTGAAACCGTGCGTGCGCATTTTCTCCGGCAGCGCGTCCGTAAATTCCCGCAACGGCTGCCAGTCGCCGCCCTTCGCGCGCCCCTCGAAGCGGATGGTGTTCACCGCCTGCCATTGCTTCGCTGATTCATCGAGCGCGTCCACATGATCCACCGCCAGCAGTTTGTGCGGCACCGTGAGATTAACTCCGACGAACCCCATTCGTTTCGCGCCGACGATGGCCTCCCGCAATTCCTCGGGCCGGACCTCGAAGGCGAGGTAGCGCCAGTTCAGCCCGAGCGCGGCCAGCCCGGCGTTTTGCATGGCGGGTGAGGCCGAGTGACGAATAGGATGCCCGAACACTGCGCAATAGCGCGTGCGGGCATCAATCGGCTGGGTGAAGGGCGAAGACACGCGAAGGTTATACGGGCATGGCGGCGAAGTTCAAAGTTCAAAACGCTGGCGCGAGCCGCACCTTTACCGCATAAACAAGGCGTGCGGGTTTTACGATCAACCGCCAAGTCACCAGCGCCACGCGACTTTTCGCGAATTGCCATGAACAAACGCATCATTCTCGCCGGCGGCAGCGGGTTTCTCGGAAACGCGCTCGCCCGGAGATTTTTGTCGAAACAGGATGAAGTGGTGGTGCTCACCCGCACGCCGCGCGAGCGCACCGATGGGGCACAGGAAGTGGCCTGGGATGCGAAATCAATGGGCGCTTGGGCGGATCTCGTGGACGGCGCGCACGCCGTCATCAATCTCACGGGCCGCTCGGTGGATTGCCGTTACACTGAGAAGAACCGGCGCGACATCATCGCGTCGCGAGTGGATTCGACACGGGTATTGGGCGAGGCGATTGCGCGGTGTGCCGCACCGCCCCGGGTGTGGCTCAACTCCAGTTCGGCCACGATTTACAAACACACCTTCGACACGCCGATGGACGAGGCGGGCGCAACCGGCGCGACGCCGGAGGCGAACGATGAGTTTTCCATCGAAGTCATCCGCCAATGGGAGCGCGCGCTGAACGAGGCGCGCACGCCGGCCACGCGCAAGGTCGCATTGCGCATCAGCCTGGTGCTCGGCGCGGAGGGCGGGGTGTTTCCCGTGCTGCGACGACTCGTGCGGCTTGGATTGGGCGGTCGGATGGGCAGCGGCCGGCAATACGTTTCCTGGATTCACCTCGAGGATTTCCTCGGCGCCGTGGAATGGCTGCTGGCGAAGGACGATTTGAGCGGTCCGGTGAATCTCGCCGCGCCGAATCCGGTGCCGAACGCAGAAATGATGAAAATGTTTCGCCAGGTTTTCGCGGCGCCGTTTGGTTTGCCAGCCGCAGAGTGGATGCTGGAGATCGGCGCGGTTTTTCTGCGGACGGAAACGGAACTCATCCTCAAGAGCCGGCGCGTGGTGCCGGGGCAATTGCTGGCGTCAGGGTTCCGATTTCAACTGCCCGGGATGCGCGCGGCCCTGAGCGATCTCGGACGGCAGGCGGCGCGCAGATCTCGCCGGCACACCGCTGGTCGCCCAGTCAATCTCCGGGCGATTTGTTGCGGGTGAACTGTAGTTTGACCGTGTGCTTGAATTGCTGGAAGAAGGATCGCTTTTTTGGCGGCTCAACCCCCAGGGGCTTACATGGTTTGCTGCACAGCGGACATAAATGAAAAGTCTTGCCGCCCTGCCGCCGCAGGTGATGCACGCAGGCGCTGCACATCACTTCGTGACATTGGGTGCATTGGTAAGTGACCGGTGACTGCGGGTGCCGCCGGCATAGCATGGTGCCGTCCGGCAGGACCACCGGCGGCGCCGGCGGCGGCTCGCCGTGGGCCGGGATGGCCACCGTGACCTCGGCGGTCTCCACGAACAATTCCACGTCGCCGAGTTGAAAAGTCTGGCCAGTTTGCAGAGCCGCCTGCGTCACGCGCTGGCCGTTGACGTAGGTGCCGTTGGTGGAGTCGCAATCCCGCACCACCAGCGCGTTGCCACTCAACTCCATCTCGCAGTGCAACGCGGACACGGTCGGGTGGTCAATCTGGAGATGGTTCTCCGGGTCGCGGCCTACGCGGTTCACCCCCAGGCGCAGTTCCAGAATTGGATTCTTAATTCCCTCAGTTTTGACAAGTAGCTTGGCCATGCACACCTCACAAGTGATTTCGAGCTACCTTTACGCCGCCCGGCAGCCGTTGTCGAGGGGAAAGTTAGGACCGATCTTCTCCCGCGTCTTTCAATCCGTCAAAACGCGACTGCAGCAGCTCCGCCAGGCGGTTCGGATTTTTGGCCAACTGGTTTGGCGTGGTTCAGACGAATGACATCCCCCGCGCTCAAGACGGGATCGGTGTGGGAGCCGGCTTTTACGCTCGACCATTTCCCGTGCCTGACCGCCAGACCGTTGCGGAGCAGTTCAAAAGTGGCGATGGCCCCGGCGACTTTCGCCGTTTGGCTGGCGGCGTAGAGTCGCAAACCCTCGCGATAGGGAATTTGTTTGGAAATTCCGGTGGTCGTGTCCTTGAAAGTGACAAACACCGCGGACGCGATGCCTTTGGCGACCGAGCCGCTGGTGGTGACGACCGCCTTCGCCGTGGTCGCGGTAACTTGGCCGGAAGTCTTGACCACCGCCACGGTGGTTTTGTTTGCAATCTTTCCAATCCCCGTGACCGTTCTGGCCGCAGCCTGCTCAGTCGAGCGCAGGCTGCAACCGCAAGCAAAGGCCGCCAGCATGAGGAAGATCCAGATGGAATGGCGATCCTCCGGCGCCGGCATTTTGAAAAAGGTTCGAGCCGATTTCACGAGCTTTTCCATGTGAAAATCCAGCGCCTTCATCTCTCACCGAGACGCGGCTGCGTTTGCCGCTCCGTCGCTCAACGGGTTTCTCGCAAAGACAAATTCCTCCACCATCCGGCCGCCGATGAGATGTTCCTGGAGGATCCGTTCCAGCGTCGCTGGGGTGCAGGAGTGATACCAGACGCCCTCGGGATAAACGATCGCGATGGGTCCATTTACGCATACGCGCAGGCAATTCGCCTTCGTGCGAAACACCTTTGGCTCCGGGCCGGCCAACCCCAGTTCCTTCAACCGGCGTTTCAGAAATTCCCAGGACGCCGCGCCCGCATCCCGCGAGCAGCACTTCGCTTCCGTCGGCTCGGCACACAGGAAAATGTGGCGGGAAAACTTTTCCAACCCAAGCGAGTCGGTGGCGGCTTTGAGTGGCTCATTCATGATTTAGGTTTGCGATGACAATTGCCGCTTTGATCATTACGGCCGGTTCAGTGTGGCGGCGGGAGTTTGAAGTTTGTCCACGTCAATCCGATCACCCCCGCCACGGCGAGCGCCGCGCCGACAAGTGAGCGCCCCGTGATTTTTTCGTGCTCGAACGCCCGCGCAAAGGGAATCACGGTCAGCGGGGTCAGCGCCACGATGGACATCACGATGCCGGTGGGCGTGCTGGCAAGCGCCCATTGCATCGCGCTGACGCCGAGCGTTTGGCCAGCGAGGCTGTTGACCATGACCCACGGCCAGATGCGCCGCCATTTGTCGCGCGCGGAAATCGTGTCGAACGCGGCGTTCGCGCTTTCCGGCAGGCGCACGAACTGGCGTTTGGCGACGAGCAGCAGGATGGCCGCTAGGAACAATCCGCCGAGGATGCGTTGAAAGGCGGCCGTCCCGCCGTCAATCGTTTGCCCGCTGGCGTGCGCGAGGGCATAGGCTTTACGGCTCAGCACCGCGCCGCTGCCATTGCCCAACGCGCCGATCAACGCGAACAGGCTGCCGACCATCAGCGCCCGACGCGGGAGGGTGAGATGCTCGCCCGGCAAAAGCGCCAAACCGACGCCCGCGAGGATGAGCACCATGCAAGCGATTTGCGGGAGGCCCAGCGTGGTGCCGAGCCAAAGCCATTCGAGGAGCGCCGCAATGGGTGCGGTGAGACACTGGAGGATGAGCAACGACAGTCGCGAGCCCAGCCGGGGCAGAGCCTGAAACAATGCGGCGTCGCCCACACCGATACCCACGACTCCGCTGATGAGGAAAATGCCAAACGCGTCGCCACTGCAACCACTGCCGCCGCTGTAGGCCCAAAGGCCGAGAAACCCCGTTGCGACCGCCAGTCGCCAGAAATTCGCTTCCACGCCGCCAATGAGTTTGGCCGTCCGATAACCGCAGGTGACGGAAATCGTGAAGAGCAGAGTGGCGAGGAACGCGGCGAACACGGCGCGGAAGGTATTTTGTCAGATCGCCGCCGTCGAGTCCGCACCGGCGATCGTGGCGCAAGCCTCCGGCTTGCGGCCGTGTCGCCAAGCTTTCAGCTTGGCGCTGAACCGCCCGGAATCGAAACCGCGACCCAAAAGGCCGCCGACACAATCGCAAGCCAGCGGCTTGTGCCACTCCGGGGCCCACAATCACGCTTGAATTCCCCGTCACGAAGGCCATGCTCGCTGTCCGAATGAAAACCACTTTTCACCCTAAACTCGTTTCGGCCCAGCCCACTTCACTTTCCTTGACCCGCCGTCGCTTTCTGCGAACCACCGCCCTCGCCGGATTGGCCGCGCCCTTCATCCTGCCTTCCGGCCTGCGCGCCGCGGCCCCCGGATCCAAACTCAACCACGCCTGCATTGGCGTCGGCGGCATGGGCTGGAATGACCTGAACACGTTCCTCCGCCACCCGCGCCTGCAAGTCGTCGCCGTGTGCGACGTGGACGCGAACAACCTCGACAAGGCCGCGAAAGCCGCCCCCGGCGCGCGGATTTATTCCGACTGGCGCGAGCTGCTGGAAAAGGAAGGCGACAAGATTGACTCGGTGAATCTAGCCGTGCCCGACCACACGCATTTCTCGATCGCCCACAGCGCGATTCAACGCGGCAAACACGTCTATTGCCAGAAACCCATGTGCCACGACGTGGCGGAAGTCCGCGCGTTGACCGAGGCCGCCATCAAGCAGCGCGTCGTCACCCAACTCGGCACGCAACTCGCCGCCGGCATCGGCGACCGCACCACCGTGCAACTGCTCCAGAGCGGGGCCATCGGCAAGATCAAGCACGCCTATCTCACCGCAAATCGTCCGGGCGCCGTGGAGAACTACCGCCTACTCGGGCCGCGCCCGGCACCCGGCCCGCCCCCGCCCGCGCATTTGAATTGGGACTTGTGGCTCGGCAGCGCACCCGCGCGCCCCTACGCGCCGGACATTTATCACCAAACGAAATGGCGCGCGTGGCAGGATTTCGGCACCGGTTGGTCCGGCGACATCGGCTGTCACATTTTCGACGCAGTGTGGAAGGGGCTCAAGCTTAAGCCCGCGCTCACCGTGCAAGCTGAAGTGCAGGAGTCGTGGGAAAAATCTCCCCCCCGCCGGGGCGACACTTGGCCGCAGGGCGATCACACCACTTGGACTTTCCCCGGCAACGACTCGATCGCAGGCAAGGAGCTCACCCTTGAATGGTTTGATGGCGATTTTTTGCCGCCCAAGGAAATTCGCGCGCTGTATTCGCTGGAAGATTATCCCGGCGAAGCCGCCATGATTGTCGGCACCGAGGGCGCGCTGCTCAACATCCTCGGCCGTTCCGCCATTTTGCTGCCGGAGAAAAAATTCGAGAACCACCCGCACCCCAAACTCGAACCCCTCGATCACTACAACCAGTTCGTGGACGCCTGCCTGGGCTTGACGAAAACCGCGTCCCACTTCACCCAAGCCGGTCCGATGACCGAAGCCATTCTGCTCGGCACGGTGGCGGTTCGCAATCCGGGCCAGAAGCTCGAATGGAATCACCGCCGGATGAAGTTAACCAACACCAAAGACCCGAACCGATTGCTCAAACGCCGCTACCGCGCCGGCTGGCATGTTGGGGGATTTTGATTCGGCGCATTTCTGAATGAGGACCGCGCGCTCCACGTCTTCTTCCTCCCCATAAACCCCCACTCGCATTCCTACTCCGACTCTCACTCCTTGTTGGATACTTCCGTTGGGAGTGGGAGTAAGGATGGGAGTGCGATCGAGGTTCAGGAGTTCAAAATGCGAATTCTGGTTCGGCGAATTCTCTCCCCGCGAGGAACGAGTGGGGAAAGGCCCGAAGAGCGAGGCTACTCCGAACCCAAGCGTCAAAGCCCCTTCTCTGCCCGACCCTCTCCTCCATCCGCTGGAGGAGAGGGAGAAGTCTTAGGGATAGGGAGAGCGGGGTTGAACGCTCCCCCTCCCTCCGAACCGGAGATGCAGATTTCCGCATCCAGATCTCCGGTCAGTGGGTTCTTATTGAGCCTCGCATACGGACTGGCCGTTCTCGTTCCGTTGCTCTCCACCCCGGATTGCTTCGGCGCAGTTACGGTTCGATACCTCACGATTCGTCACCGCAGGGGAGCGGATTCGCCCCACTCTGTCCCAACACCCTTTCAGGCGCACCAGTGCGCCCGTCCTCGGGCGCACCAAGGCAGCGACGCTTGGAGATTTGGGAAGTTCAGCCGCCTTTCGTACGGTCCACCCTGCTGTGGCCGGGGAGGGCCACACTCCGACCTCACCTGCTTTTAATCACCCCCGGAATGGTCTTTGACAAATGAAAAAATTAAAGTCTCGCCGGATCCGTCCGATGTTCCTGACGTATGACTATCACTGGCCAACCGGCAATGTCGCTGCTCGACAGTGTTCTGAGCGCGGAAAACTCTCGCGTGGACGTCGGAGTTTCGGTCCTCAAAATGGCGCAGGATGCCGGCGTGCAGCAGGGCGAAGCGATCGTACAGTTGCTGGAGGCCTCGGGAAATCCTGCGGCGGCCTCCGGCTTGGACGCTTACGCTTGACCCCGCGCGAAGCAGTGTCAGCGCTGCGCCCGCTCCACCGTTACGGCGGGAAACTTCGGCAGCAGCCGAAGTCTCTGCATTTAGCCTGCCTTCCAAAGTAGCGGCGGGCCTCCCCTCCTACCATAGATGACGGGCATCCTTGCCGCCCGAAAAATTCGCCTGAATTGCCAACGCCGCATGAACTATCCAGTGATTGAGGTTGCTGTGGCATTTTTTTCCGCCGGGCGGGAAGTCCCCGCTCTACGGCAGGCCCGAAGGCCCACCGCTACTTCGCAGGCATCAGAATCCCTATTTCGGAGTTTGGGCTTTGTCCAGGTTTCGAGAACGAGAACGAGGACGAGGCGGATCAGAGGCCAGTCGTTGCAGGTTTAGCATACCCTCAGCCGCTCTTAATCACCCCCGGCCCCCGGCGGATCGCAAAAAGAATCTTGCGGCGGCGTGACAATCGCGTACTAAAGGGCCGGGGAAAATGGCCGATGGTAGTCGTGCCGGCAGTTTTCACCACAACCGGAATCATCTTGAATAATGGCCATCCAGCGGCGGCGGCGGCCGAGGTTCTCGCCGACACGCCTGCGGAAATTTCCGCGGAGTTGTTCCTGCCTGCCGGCACGCCTTGCCGCTCCGAATGGCTGGAGGGCGGGGTGGCGCTGCTGGATGCTTCACAACGGGTCGTCCACGCGAACGCGGCGTTGGTGAACTGGCTGGGAATCGCCCCCGAGAAAGCCTTGGGAGCGCCGCTGGAAGATTTGCTGGCCCCGTCCTGCCCCGGGATTGCAACGGTGCTGCGGCGCGCGGGGTCGGAGACGATGCCCTGCGCCGAGTTCCATTTCCAAGTTTTGCCCCCGGAACAGAATCATTGGCTGCGCCTCACGATGGCCCACAATCAGGATGGCTGGTTCGTGCATCTGAGTTCCACGCTCCCGCCGTTGCGGAATTTGGTCGAGGACGGTGGTGGCGGACGTCAGGGTGAGGATCCCGAGAAGCAACACCTGCGGCTGCGATTGCTGCGCGCCGAATCGCAACTGGAGAAACTCATCCAACGCTGGCCGGGCGTGCTCTTCAGCCAGCGGGCCGACTTCTCCTTCCAATTCGTCAACGCGAAGATTGAAGAACTGACCGGCGTGCCGGCGGACCTCTGGCGCAATCAACCCCGACGGTTCTGGGATGTGGTTCACGAGGCGGACGTCGAGGGGTTCAAGCATCAGTGCGCGCAGGCGGCCCAAACGCCAAGTGGAGTGACGACCAGCTACCGCATCCGACACGCCATAACCGGCAAAGTCTCCTACGTCTTGGAACATCGCCAAGCCGCCGTCAGCAAATCCGGCGCGGTGCTGGGTTACGACGGCTTCTGGCTCGACATCACCCGCCAGACCATCGCGGAAAAGCGGCTTTCCACCACCGCCTGGAAGGAAACGCTGGCGTTGTTGACGATGGGGTTGGCCCATGATTTCGGCAATCTTTTGTCCGGCATCATCTCGCTGACGGAATTGATTCTCTCCCAAACCCAGCCCGAGGATAAAAACGCTTCCACGCTGAACCTGATCAAGCAGAGTTCGCTGCAAGCCAGCCAACTGGTCCAGCGCATCGTCAGCCTGCATCGCAGCCAGACCGGCGTCCGCCAGTATCTCGATCTCAATCAGGCGGTGCCGGATCTGGTCGAGTTGGTCGGCAAGGTCCTACCGCGCCGCGTTCGCATCCAAACAGAACTGCCGCTCGGCCAGTTGCCGGTCTATATGGACGCGGTGGAATTCCGGCAGGTCGTTTTGAACCTGGCCCTCAACGCGGCGGACGCCATGCCGAATCGCGGCGCGCTAATTTTCCGCGTCACCGCGCACCCGAACGCCCAAGAGTTGACGCACTGCCAGGGCCGGTTTCCCCGTTTGCCCTGCGTTTGTCTTTCGGTGCAAGACAACGGCAGTGGCATCGCCGCGCGGCATTTGCCGCACCTATTCGACCCTTTCTTCACCACGAAGCCGCTCACCAAAGGTTCCGGCCTCGGCCTCTACAACGCGCGCATGTTCGTCGAGGAACATGGCGGAGCTATCTCGGTAGAATCCACGCCCGGCGCGGGCGCCACCTTCCACCTATGGCTGCCCCAGGCTGATTTCACCGAAGCAGACCGCTTGGCCGCGCAACAAGCCGAGCAGCGCCGCAAACTACTGCTCGTCGGGCAACCCGGCTTCTCGACCGATTCCATCACGGAATTCCTGCGCACCCACAACTTTCACGTCGTGGCCACGCACACCGTCACCCGCGCGCTGGAACTCTTCGCCTCGGAGGAGAACAACCTGCACGGCGTCATGGTGCTGGCGGAGCCGGGCGACGCCACTTTGCTGGATTTGATCCCCGAACTGCACGACCGCGCCCCCGCCAAACACGTCATCCTCCAACTCATCGGGGGCAGCGCCGACGAAGTGGCAAACCGCATCCTGGAAAAGGCGGACCTCGTTCTGGCCAGCGACGCGGGAGAGACGGTGGTTCTGAAAAAACTTAACGCCCAGTTCCGAACCGGGCCAATGCGATGAGCACCGCTTCCGCCACATCCCTACGCCCACCGCCCGAGTTAAACCGGATCCTAGTGGTGGATGATGAGCCGGTCGTGCTGGTGGCACTGCGGGAAACCCTGTTGCAGCAAGGCTACGAAGTGGTGGCCGTGGAAGACCCCGTGAAAGCCCTGCAACTCATCCAGAAAACTGCTTTCTCGGTCATCCTAAGCGACCAACAGATGCCCGCCCTCTCCGGGTTGGAATTCCTGGCCCAGGTAAAGGAGATTCAGCCGCACAGCGTCCGCATCCTGATCACCGCCGTCCTCAGCTTGAACACGGTGATTGATGCCATCAACAAAGGCGAAGTCTATCGGTTCATTGTCAAACCGTGGTTGCGCGAAGAACTGCTCGTCACCCTCAAGAATGCGGTCCAGCGCTACGAACTGATCGTCACGAACAACGCCCTGTACGCGCAGACCATCGGGATGAATGAGCGCCTAGCGACGCAACTCACCCAACTCGATACGCAAAACCGCGAGCTGGACCGGCTCAACCAAACGCTCCGCAAAAACTTTGACCGTTCCGTCCAGCTTTGCCTCAAGGCGATGGAAACGTTTTATCCACTCCTGGGGCAGCAAGCGCGGCGCGTGTTGGCCGTCTGCCGGGCGATGGCCGAGGACCTCAAGCTTTCCCAGGAAGAGAGCCACATATTGGAACTTAGTTCCCAATTGTTCGACATCGGCCTGGTCGGCGTCCCGCGGGAACTGATTCGGAGATGGCAGCAAACGCCAGACAATCTCGGCGAGGGGGAACGCGCGCTCATTCAACTGCATCCCGCCCACGGGCAACAACTCGTCGCCTTCGTGGAGGACCTGGAAGCCGTGGGCCACATCATCCACGCGCACCATGAGAACTACGACGGGACCGGCTATCCCGACAAGTTGACCGATGAACAGATTCCGTGGCTCGCGCGGTTGCTGGCGGTGGCGGTCGGCTACGTTGCGAGTGCGTCTGACGAGGTGGGGCTGGAATTCGTCAAGACCAACAGCGGTTCGCTTTTCGATCCTGATGCGGTTCGCGCTTTTCTCCGCTGCCTGCCTCAAGCGATTGTGCCGCGCAGCCAACGGGCGGTGCTGCTTTCGGAACTAAAACCCGGCATGGTCGTAGCGCTGGGCATCAACAACGCACACGGCATCCTGCTGATTCCGGAGGGCCAAGTGCTCACCGCGCCCCACATCAAACTCCTCAATAACCACAACCGCATCTACCCCATCACGCAGTCACTCCTCATCTTCGGATGATCCCTTCATGTGCTGGCACCGAGTCAGGGCCGTTGACAGGCGGAGCGCCGTTACCGCGCGCGGAACGACCGTGTCAACCACCCCAAACACCAAGTCAAGCTCACCCCTGCGGAGTGGCGTCTCCTTTTACCCAAATCCCGCCGGTGTTTGTTATTCAAAGCGGGAAACCACAGATAAAGGCCGCGGCCCACAGCGCGGCGGCCCCGACATAACGCGCCCGCTCTTCCAGCAGATGATGGAGCGTCCCCGGGAGTGGAGGAGCTTGTCGCGCTCGTGGTTAAAGTCGCCCCGCTCCGAGATCCTTCCCCTGCACCGGCTAGTGGCCCGGGCGTCTCGCCGGGGTGAACCGAAACGCCCGGGCGAGACGCCCGGGCCACTAGGTAGTCACCCGCTCCCCCAGAGGCTCCAGTTGATGACCTCGAACGCACCAGCGCGGCGGCGGCCCAGTGCTCCACGGCTTCCCGCGGCACCCTCTAATCCGTGGCCCTCTGCGTCCATCTGTGGTTTCAACTGCTCCCCCTAGGATGACCCGCTACGCATTTCAGCTTCGCATCACACCGGAAGCCTACCTGGATTATTACCGCGGCACGATTCGCCACGTCATCGTGCGTTGCACAACCGGGCAGACCGTCCAATTTCCTGCGGCTCTCCTCCAGCGCTTTGTCACCACAGAAGGAGTCCAAGGCTACTTCGTATTGACCTGCGACGAAAACCACAAGTGCGTGGAACTCCAGCGAGGCCCTCAATGAGCGCCTTGAAATTCGAAATCGTTCCTGCCGTAATCAAAGACTATCAAAGCGTCCGGGTCCTACAGGGGCAAGTGCATGTAGGCCCCGAGCCACAGCAGACCTACCTTAGAAGCTGCGTTTGCGTGGGCTTCTATCATCCCACCCGGCGCCTGGGGGCTCTCAGCCACATCACCGGCTTTAGCGAGGCAGGCGGACATTCCGCCCCGGCCGCCCTGCGGGAAATCGAGAGCCGCCTGACCCAACATGGCTTGCGCTTGGCCGACTGCGAATGCTTCGTCATCGGGGGCGCCGAACTGGCCCGGCACGTCTTCGACTCCGCAATTCGCGAACTTCGCGACCGGAGGCTGCAATATCGCGAACTAGATGTCCTGGGGACCTTCCACCGCAAGCTTCTGCTAAACCCCCAGGACGGAACCCTCGCACTCTTCAAGTCCCAGCCCACCAGCCCGACCAAGGACCACGACGCGACGTTCTCGGCGGACCCGGCCCTGAACTGCTTTCAGGATCGGCGGCGGCGGCTGTTCACTGGCGCCAGTCTTTTTTTCCGCAACCCGGAACTACTCCAGTGCCTGCGGGAGGCCGTGATTCCCGCGGTCCTGCGCTCGTTCAAGCGCTGCCACATCTGGTGTGCGGGCTGCTCGACGGGCATGGAAGTTTATTCACTGGGCATGGTCGCGTTGGATACCCTGGCCCGCTCCAAACAGCCCCAATTCGAGCTCCGCCTCCTGGGCACAGACGTCTCCGAGGAAGCCCTGGCGCAGGGACGCCTCGGGGATTACGCGTTGAGCGCGCGGATGGAAGATAGTCACGCCGACCTTTTCCGCCAATACTGCGAACGGGTTGACCCACACACCGTCCGCATTGGACAGGAGCTGCGCGCACGGTCCAGTTTTGCTCAACGGGACATCCGCGAAGGCAGCCGCCGCCACCGCTTCGAGTTGGTCGTGTGCGACCATGTGCTCCAGTATTTCACCCCCGAAATCCAACTCGAGTTCCTCCAAGGACTCACCACGGGCGTCCGCCCGGGAGGATTCATCTATGTGAGCAGCCCTTCGGCCCTCATCCGGGACACCCTCCTCGCCAGCGGCGAATACGAAATGCTGTCCCGCAGCTTCTACTCGCGACGCCAGCCATAGGGCCTCGGACCAATTACCACCCTCGGGCGACGTAGCTCCAGGCTTGTGCCAGCCACTCGTCAAGCCGGGGCGTCCGCCGCGGTTTCGTTTGCCTCGGCCAGCGCATCCGCCAGTATGTGTGCTGCGGTAGGCAGAACCTTCTCCAATGTTTCAACATTCGCGTTTAACGCTTCCACCATCAGTCGCGCGCTGAATTGCAGCAGCTTCTGATACCACTTCACAAACTCGCGACTGACCGCTACCTCAGCGACCAATACGGGCGCAAACTGATTCTGCCCCGCCACCGTCTCGCAAATCACGAGCGCGGCCGCGACCACATCATTCGCGGCCGGCGACCCTCGCCGCCACAACGGCAAAGCCTCATCGCTCCGACCAGCCAGCATCAGCGCCTCGGCCTGCTGCTGCACCACAGCCGGGTCGTCCGGCAAATTACGCGCCGCCTCAGTCGTCCAATCCAGAGCTACTTCCAAGAACTCCGGCCGGGAGAGCGCCAACTGCCCGCCTTGCAACCACACCTGCGCTTCACTTGGTTTCTCGTTGGCTAAAGCGAATAAGAGGTTCAACGCGTCGGCCTGCCGTTCATGGGCCGCCAGGAACCGGGCGTGGTCGCAGCGCACGGATCGCGACTGCGGATCGGCCTCGATCGCCAATCGGAATTCCTCAGCCGCGGCGTCGGTTTCTCCCATTTGGTCCAAGCACAACGCCAGGCAATGGCGCGGCCCGGCTTTGCGAATCTCCTGGTTGATGGGAGCGAGCGCGGGTTGGTTGCGCTTCGCCAGGCACTGGCGCATTTGACCCGCAGCTTCACTGAACTGCTTCAGTTCAAAATACGCCAGCCCTAAGTTGAAATGCAACGAGGCCGTCAACCCACCCGTATTGGCTAGCGGCGACGTAAGCACGCGGACGATCTCGTTAAACCACTTTTGCGCCATGAGATGCGTGCTCATCTGGGTCAGCAGCATTTCGCGCAGCTCCGGCACGACCGTCCCGGCCGGCTGCCGGGACAGTATCTCAAAGGCTCTCTGATACTGTTCCACCCCCGCGTCCAAGCTACCTGAGCGGGTCAACTCCAGCCCGTGATTCATCACTAGGTTTGGGTCGTCGGGAGATTCCGCGACGGCTTGTTCCAGCAGACGCAGGTTGCGCTCGATCTTATTGCGGTCCTTGACTACGTCCGGCCGATAGCCGTGATGCCGCAACGCCGCGTCCCCGAGGCGGTTCTCCAACCCCCATTCCTGACGCCGCGTTTCGAGACTGCCGAAGACCTGCTCGTGAATGCGGCCGACATAGAACAGCCCCGGCGCATTGCGGAACAGGCGCGGCACATAACAACACCCTTCATCCTCACGCCCCACGTCAATGATCGGCAGTCGCCAGGCCATGACGGAGTCCGTGCGCAACAGTTTTCGCAGTGCCCCATAATGCTCCGATGGCAACTCCTCATCCGCATCGAGCATCAGAATCCAATCCCCCGTCGCGTGTTCGAGCGCCGCGTTGCGCGCGGCGCTAAAGTCATCACACCAGGCAAAGGAATGAACCTGCGCCCCGTG
>CAIKLQ010000137.1 GCA_903828255.1 uncultured Verrucomicrobiota bacterium | reverse complement strand
CCCAGGTTGCGGCCAAAGACCGGAACGGTTTCCCCGGCCGAAGCCACGAAGCTCGAATTCAGCGGCGAGCTGCGGGAAACGCCGGCGAAATTCGCCGTATCCAAATCCTGGAGCAGGCCGGCCACGGCATCCGCCTGTCCCCGCCGCTCGACGGCCTTGGCCGCGGTCTCCCGGCTGCTCGATGGCCCGGGCCGCTTCGGGGCCTCGGTCAAGCCGAACAGCGCCGGGTCCAGCGGTTGCGGACCCGACGGAAACGCGATCAGGTTCATGGAGCTTTCCGGGGCCGCCAGAAAGTTCTTCTTGAGATTGGAATTCTCATTGTAAGCCGTGCCCAAAGTGGCTTTGACAAATGGCTTCTCGGGAAACGATTTCGTCTGGATGTCAATCGTTCCGCCGCCGGTGCCGCCGGGCTGATCGGGCGTGAACGTCTTGCTGACATTGATGCGGTCAATCATCGCGGCGGGAAACAAATCCAATTGCGGTGACATGCGGTACGGGTCCGCGCTCGGGACTTCTAGGCCGTTGAGCAACGTTCGCGTGTAACGATCGGAGAGCCCGCGCACCACCGCGTATTTGCCGCCGACCACGGAGACGCCGGTCACCTTTGCCATGATCGCTCCCGCGTCACTGGCCCCGAGTTTGGAAAACTGTTCCGAGCCGATGGCGTCCACCATGGAACTGGCCTGCTGGCGTTCGATGAGAATCTGTTCCGTCTGTTGCGTGAACTCCTCGGCGGTGACCTCGTATTCCTCCATCTCGTAAAACTCCGGGCGAAGATTGCCATTCACAGTCGTGGTTTGGCCGGCGATGATGCGCACGTCCGTTACCACCGCGGCGGCGTAACCGGACTTCGACAGGCGCAACACTTGGTCTCCCGGAGGAAGGTTCTTCAACTCGAATCGCCCGGTGCTGTCGGTCTGGGTGGCCAGCGTCGTGCCGCGCACCGTCACCGTGACACCGGCGAGAGACGTGCCATCCCAGGAACTGACCACGACGCCGGAAACCGCGCCGCTGTCCTGCGCCCGAGCGCTCCAGCCCGCCAGAAAGAACGCGAGGAAAGCCAGAACGCACGCACAAAACGGGGCTGGCGATAATGCCTTTTGCAAATTGCTATTGAAAGCGAGCCGCGCCTGGTTCTGCAATCCCAACGGGATTGAGATCATCCAGCCCAGGGTTGCGAGGAACGAGCTACCCTGGGGCCACCGTCCCAAAAAACCTCCCAACCCCATCGGGGTTGCATCGCCGTTCCGAGCGCCCAGCTTCAACCCCGTCAGGGTTGTGGCCGTTTGGACCTCCACCCAGGGTAGCTCGTTCCTTGCAACCCTGGGCTGAGGGATGGAATCCCTTTGGGATTCAGCGTTGGAATTTCCCATCGGCATAAGGGCCAGCGCGGACCGGCGAGGTGGCCCGCCGGCTTCAGAATGGAAACAATCCTCCATGAATGGTCAGTGGTGGTTGAAAGGCCAGCGCCCCCTCACGAGCGTCTCGCCCGCCCAAGTTGTTCCACCTTGTCCAAGTAGCGCTGCACGTTGTCGCGCGGCTTCACCTTTTGCGCTTTCTTCAACAACTCGGCGGCCTGTGGATACTTCTGCGCTTGCACCAGCAACTGCGCCTGCTTGACGAAAGCATCCGCTTCGAAGCCCGCAATGCCCGAGGCACTCTGGTAACGGAATTCGGCCTTCTCCTTCTGCCCGTTCTTGGCGTAGTAGTCCCCAGCCAGCAGCAACGCCTCGGCATCCAGCGGGTCTTTCTGAATGATTTGCTCCAGCGATTCGATGGCTTTCTCGCCCGCGCCCGTGGACATGGCGACTTTGGATTCGAGCTTGAGCAACTTGAGTTCGTCCGCACTGGAAAGCGCCGTGCCGGCGGCGCGGATCTTGGCGAACAACTGGCGCGCTTCGTCCCACGCCCCGCGGCTCACGAGAATTTGCGCGGGGCGCAAGGCCTTGATGGGATTCTGGCCGTTGTCCTTGTCCAACGCCTCGAGATACGCGCCCAATGCGAGATCGCGCGATTCCTGCGCCATGTAAAGGTCCCCGAGCAGATTGAGCGATTGCGGCGTGGCTTTGCCGAGGCGACGGAGCATTTCCAAACTGATAGCGGCTTTCGCGGGTTGTTCCTTCTGGATGAACAGGTTTGCCTGCAACGTCCACAGGTTGTCGCGCTCGGGAAATTGCCTGATCAATTCGTCGAGCAACGACAGCGCGTAATCGTAGTTGCCGCTCGCAATGGAGCTTTTCACCAGCCCCAGCTTGAAATCGAGATTCTCCGGCTCAAACACCAGCGCTTCGCGGTAGGCCGCCTCGGCGGAAACGCTGCGTCCCTGGCTCAGGTAAACATAGCCCAGCAGGCCAAACACTTTTCCGTCGCCGCCACCGAGTGTGATGGTGCGGGTCAGAGGCTTGATGGCTTCGGCATATTTGCTGTCACGCACCAGCGCAAAGGCGAGATTTTTTTGCGCGCGGCGATAGTCGGGGAACTTGGCGAGCGCCGCCTCGAAATGCTTGACCGCGTTGGTCAAATCTTCGTTTTGGAAATACAAATTGCCCAGGGTGAAATCAAATACCGCGCTCGACCCCGGTTTCACCAGAGGCGGCAATTCCGTCATCGCCTTCTTCGGATCGTCCCGCAAGAGCGGAATGATTTTGTCGCGGTAGATCGCCTGTTCTTCCGGAGTCAGGCGCGGCTCGGCATCCGACGCAAAGCCGTAACTGCCGATCAAGCGGCGGGTGAAGTCGGGATCATTCCAAACGGACGCCAGTTCGTTGGTCTCTGGCATCGGCGCGAAGGTAGTGGGTGCGGTCGCGGCGTCAGACTTTGCGGTTTTGGGGTCTGGTTTCGGCGTCTTGGCTGCGGGCAAAGTGGTAGCGCCAGCCAGAAGAAGCGCGGCTGCCAGCCGTGATGCCATTTGGAAACTGCGACTGAAACCAAACCGCGTTTGGCTCCGCAATCCCAACGGGATTGAAATCATCCAGCCCAGGGTTGCGAGGAACGAGCTACCCTGGAGCCACCGTCCCAAAAACACATTCAACCCCAACGGGGTTGCATCGCAGCTCCGAGCGCCCGGCTTCAACCCCTTCAGGGTTGTGGCCGTTTGGGCCTTTACCCAGGGTAGCTCGTTCCTCGCAACCCTGGGCTGAGGGATGGAATCCCTTTGGGATTCAGCGCTGGAGTGTCCAGGCTGGATTATCGCCAGCCGGCATATTTCATACGCGCTGAATCGCCGAAGGCGTAGCGCAGGTTTCCCAACCTGCTGTATCGCCGGCTTCCCAGCCGGCGAGGCCCCGACATTTTCGGGCGCACGAAACAGTGCCGCACCTTGCAGGTTGGAAACCTGCGACACCGCAGGCTGGGAAGCCTGCGCTCCCAGCGCCGTTACGAAGTCTGCTTTGGAGTTCTGGTTCATAGTTATTCGGATCGCAATTTGCCGGGATCAGCCGGAGGTCACGCGAAACCGCATCGGGATGCGGATGTAGGTGCGCACTTTTTGGCCGTCCTTCTGGCCGGGGCTGAAGCGCCATTTGCGGATCGCTTCCAGCGCGGGCTTTTCAAATTCGGGTCGCGAGGAATTCTCCACGCGCGGGTCTTCGACGCGCCCGGTTTCGTCGAGCACGAACACCAGGGTGACCACGCCTTCGACTTTCGATTTCCTCAACTCCGCCGGATAAACCGGGGCCACCTGCGAAACCGCTTCGGGACGTTTCTCCAGGTCCCCGACTGCGAACGCGTCGTCCTGCACTTTCTCGGCGGCGGTCAGCGAACGAATCTCGCCGAACCCCGCGAGCGCGCCACCCGAACCCATCGCCACTTCGAGATCCGCGCTCAATGGAATTTGCTGCGGAGTGTCGGCTAACACTGGTGCCGGCGGGGCCTCGGGTGGTTTCTCCGCCTCGGGAGGCGGCGGGAGCGGCTCATTCTCGACCGGCGGCGGCAAGTCAACCGCGCGAGCCGTCCGCAACTCGAGCGTGCGTTGCGGATTGGCGACCCGGTGCGCGAACGGAATAAAGCCAAAAAGAATCCCCGTAAAGCCCACGCCAAAGATGACCGCCACCGGCAGGCGGGCGAAGTTCTTTTCGTTCTGGTAAACTTTTCGCATCGTGCGCGTCGGTTCGCCGGCTCAACTTTTGTCCGTGGCCAGATTAACGTCCTTGGCCCCGCCCAGTTTCGCCTCATCTATCACGTTGATGACCAGACCCGAGTTGGAATCTTTGTCCGCCTGAATCACGACCGGCAACTTCTCCCGGGCGCACAGGCGTTTGACGGTGGGGCGCACGCCACCCAAACCAATTTCCTTGCCGCCGTAGGCGACCTTGCCGTCGGAAGTCACCGCGAAGATGATGCTGTTCTTGTCCGTCTGACGCGCGCTGGCGGCCCGGGGTTTCTCCACCTGCACGCCCGGCTCCTCAATGAAGCTGGTGGTGGAGATGAAGAAAATCAGCAGGAACATGATGATGTCAATGAGCGGAATCAGATTCAGCTCGATGGACTCTTCCGGCTCGGCAAGTTGACGACGGAATCTCATGCGCGCTCCAAGTGTGACGGCGGAGCTGAGTGAAAGGGTCGTTCCCTTTGGAAACTGCCCAACTGAATCCCAAAGGGATTCCGGCTCGAAGCCCAGGGTTGCGAGGAACGAGCTACCCTGGGGAACTTGGGGGAAAGCCCACAACCCCAACGGGGTTGCGGCCCTGCGGCGCCAACATGACACAACCCCGTTGGGGTTGAAGACACGGCGGAGATAGACCCAGGGAAGCTCGTTCCTCGCAACCCTGAGCTGGAGGACACAATCCCTTTGGGATTGCAAAAACGTTGTTTATACCGACACCCCGTAAGCCGCAACCTTTGCCTGGATATTCCGAAGTGCATTTCGTTTGAGTTGCCCTTCATCAACTGCGCTGGGACGCCACGCTCACATCCTTGGCCCCACCCATCCTGGCCGCGTCAATGATCCGGATCATCAGGCCGGAGCGCGATTTTTCGCTCACTTGAATCACGACGGGCAGCGCCTCCTCGGAACAGAGCCGCTTGACCGTTGGTTGGACCCCGTCGAGTCCAATCTCCTTGCCCTCGTGCGTGACCTTGCCGTCCGGCGTGACGGAAAGAATGATGGAGCTTTTATCCCCCTGGCTGCTGCCCTGCGACTGCGGCTTGTCCACCTGCACGCCCTTCTCCTTCATCATGCTCGTGGTCGAGATGAAGAAAATCAGCAGGAACATGATGATGTCAATGAGCGGAATCAGGTTCAGCTCAATGGCCTCATCCGGCTCGGCCAGGGTGCGGCGGAATCTCATGCGAACACGGCTTCAGAATTTTTGCGGCCGGGCGACGGTGCAGCGCCGGTTTCTTTTTTGCGCACGAAGAACCGCGTCATGCCGTGGAACTCGGGACGGAAATGGCGCAGCGTGATGCTTTCCAGGCGGGCGAGGAACGCCACGTATTCATTGCGCCAGCGCTTCGCGATGTTGGCCATGACCAAGCCCGGAATGGCGATCATCATGCCCGTCTGCGTCGCCACCAGCGCCTCGCTGATGCCCTTGGCGATGATCTCGGACGCGGAACTGCCGCCGATGCCAATGGCTTTGAAGGTGAGCAACATTCCGAGCACCGTCCCCAGCAGGCCGAACAACGGCGCGGAAATCACCAGCACGTTAAGAAAAGCGACCCGGCGATCCAAATCCGAAACCTGCGTGGCTTCGACCTCGCGGAAGCGGCCTTCGATGTCTTTCACCGAATGAACCTCGTCCTGGGTGTAACGCACGAGTTCACGCACGCTGGCCGGCGCGCTCGCGGGTTGGGCCACCCAGTTGCGCAGAATATCGTCCGTGGCCTTGGTCAGCCCGCGACGATAAGCCGTCATCAGGAGATGCGCCGCGTTCACGTACATGACCAACGACAACGCGACCATGGCGCCCATGACCCAGCCGCCGGTGGTCCAGGTGTGCCACATGGTTTGGAGAATTTCTTTCATAGCAATTTGAAGGTTGAAGGTCTCAGCCGAACAGGGGCTTGTCCTCATGCGGCACGCCGTTCACAAATCCGACGGCGGTTTGCTCCATGCTGCCGAGAATGCTCTTGGCCTTGCGGCTCAGAAACGCGTGCAGCAGCAAAGCGGGAATCGCGACGCCCATCCCAGTGGCCGTCGCCATGAGTGCCTCGGAAATTCCGGCGGCGAGCATCTTGGGATCGCCGCTGCCGAAGCTGGAAATCAATTTGAACGTTGCGATCATGCCGGTGACCGTGCCGAGCAATCCCAATAACGGCCCGGTCGTGGCGGTGAGCGCGAGGAAGGGCAACCCGCGTTCAAGCCGCGTGCGCGCCCCGAGCATTTTCTCGTAAAGGATTTCTTCGATGTACTCCTTCTTCTCGTCCACATGTTGCACCGCCGTGGTGAGCAATTCCCCGGCAAGGCCAGGAATGCTGCGGGCATGGCGGAGGGCGAGTTCCGAGTTCTCGGTGTTAATGTGCTTGAGGACCGTTTGCAGGTCGGCTTCGGTGGCGAGCCGGACGCGGGAGAATTGCACCCACTTCACCAGCGCCAGGATCAACGATGCGAGTCCCAGGCCGAGCAACGGAATGATGACCAGACCGCCCTTGGAAAACTTTTCGTAAAGACTCTCCTTCATCGCGGATAGCTTGAAGGCGTTGCCCAAAGTCGGATCGAGGACCAACTCGCCGCTGCCGGAGGTGACGAGCGTGCGGCTCGCGTCGGTCAGATGGGGATCTAGTTGCGCGATGGTCGGGTCGGATTTGTTCAACTCTTGTTGCAACAAGCCAGCGGCGGCACCCGACGAACTCGCGAACATCGCCACGGGTCCGAAGACTGCCACCTTGCCCGACTGCACCAGCCCCTGCTTGTCGAGCGCCTTGCCTTCAAACGCTTCGCCGCCCTGCGCGGCCTCCGTGCGTTGCAGCGCGGTGGTGAGCAACACGGAACGGCGAGTGAATTTCTCCTTCGCCGCCAGATCAGCGGTCGCCGCCGCCGCCTCCACACCTTCGAGCATAACTTTGTAACGCGGCTCTTCGATAAAGTTCAGTCGCGACCGGAAGGCGCGAGCGTACTCGGTGACCAGGGAATCAATGTATTTGACCTCTTCCGCCTGACGTTTGGCGTCGGCCTTGAGCGCGTTCAGTTCGACGAGCTGGTTTTCCTGGGAGCGCTGGGCCTTCGCCAGTTCGGCCCGGCGATTAATGAGCTTCAGTTCCAGCTCCGTCACCTGCCGGGCCAGCGGCAATCGTTCCACCTCGATTTCCTGCCGCACGGCGGCGAGTTCGGCGCTGGCCTTCTTCAAGTCTTCATTGGCGCCGGAAAGCACGCCGTCAATCGTCTGCGCCCGGCTCGCCAGCGGGACGATCAGCAGCAGTGCGAGAAAAAGATTTAACAAGAAGATCTCACGCCGGCGGTCTAATCGCTCTCCCTTGCGGAAGGGCAACACTGGCGGAAGCTCAAAGCTTGGCCGTTCTTGCCCCGCGACAGCTTTGGAGTGCGGTGACTTGTCACCGCTTTTCCGCTTTGGCGACTTGTCGCCGAAGCAGCGCCGCGCAGAGCGGCGCGCTGGATTTCCGGCGGGTTCGGCTTCACCCGGGAGGAGAGCCATTTCGCGGTCGGCGCGCCGGGTGGAAGACGGCGACAAGTCGCCTGCCGAAAGCGGTGACGAGTCACCGCACTCCAAAGCGGGCGCGGACTTCGGAGCGCGAGCACGCCGCACCTCCACGGGAAATTGCAGATAACCTGTTTTCGTCATCGGGTGAAATAGTTTGGCGTTCCTCAGCGAATGGTGGCGGGCAGCGTCACAAAGCGCGCCGCCTTTTCATTGCGATAAATTCTCACGACCTCTTTCACGGCAGGCGCAATCTCCGGTTTGACGGCCCATTCCCAGCCGTTCGCACCGGGAGCGCCCGTGCCGGCAAAGTCGCCCGCCTCGTTCACGAAGTAAGCCGCGCCGAGTCCGACATAAATGGTTTGCACTGCCACTTCGTCGCCTTTGGGATTCTTGCGCTTCTCGTTGAAGAGGTTCACCGCGTTGTTGAACTTGTCGAATTCGTTGAGGACGCCGACGAGCACCTGCACGCGCTCGGCGGCAAGCATCTTCGTATTCGCCGGATCGGCGGGCAGGCGCGCGAGCGACGGCTTGAGGATATCCTGAAGTGGCGTGGGAAGCTTCGGCACGAGCGCCTTGACGCGGGCTTCGAAGTCCGCCGCAAATTGCCGCGCTCCGTCCAGGGTTTCGTTGGCTGACTTCTGGAGCACCAGCGCCTCCGCCATCTCCTTCGCGACCTGGGCGTTGTTCGTGGAGACTTTGGCCATCTGCTCGTCAATGGCTTTCAACTCGCGCTCGTAAAGCGCGACGGTCTGGTCCAGGGATTCCTTGTCCGCCTGCCAGTCATTGCGCGCCCGGGCGGTCAATTGCCGCGTCTGCACCCATTGCTCCAGCGTGGAGCGGGCCTGCGTGAGCGCGACCGGCTCGGCGGCCAGCAAGGCCGGGCCACCGAGCGCCAGCACCATCACCATTGAGAGAAAACACTTCATGCGCCGTGATGCTGGAGCCCCCGCGTCGCGGCCCGGTGGCGAAATGGTTACAATTCGGTGACAAAGCTCCCGCACTTTGAATTCACGGATTCGTAACCAACCCGTCATGGGTTCGTCGCGCGATGATGCGGAAATGGTGACGCGTGAACCGACGTGTTGTGATTTCGCGATTTGAATTTATGTCCTTCGTGGTCGAAGTGGTACGGCCGAAGGCGGGTTATCCTCTCACCCCGAATTCCGCGACTGGAGTGCGTGCGACAGGGGGCGCGGTTGTAGCGCAGGCTTCCCAGCCTGCTGTATCGCGGGTTTCCCAACCCGCGAGCGCTGGAACAATTCTAACCGCTCCGAATTACCGATCCCCTGCCGACTTGGAAGTCGGCGATACAGCAGGTTTGGAAACCTGCGCTACGCACAACGGCCATCCCATTTCGCAATCCGGGCGAAAACCTCGCCATGGTGGCGTTGCCCGGCGAGCGGCAAGTTTCCCCCCGCTGCCTCCCTCCGGCGCTGCGCCTCCCGTCGAAACAGCGCCGGGTTGTCTTCACCTCCGTGACTTCATCTCCACCCCATGAAACTCAATCCCGCCATGACGCAGCCATTCTTCAAGCTGCTGGCTTACCGTGAGCGCTCCCGAAATTACCCCAGTTCGCCCGCGCTCGGACGCTTACGGCGCGCTGGCGATTGGAAAAGCGGCGACACCGCAGATTGGGAAACCGCCGCCCGACCACTTTCGCGCGTTCGTAACAAAGCCCCGGTCAAATGGACGGGTTGACGCATTTCCGCGTCCCGGCTGCGGCGCTTACTCGACTTCGATTCGGTAGAAGGCCTTCGGCGCTGGCCCGGGCGGGAGATCGCGGAAGGTGTTCAGGGGCGGCGTGGCGGGCAGATTCGTGGCCACGGTAGTAAATGCGGTTTGAACGGCGGTGCTGCGCAGCACGCGATAGGTGCGGTTCGTTGCGCTGGTCCATTCCAGCAGGAAACTCGGGTCCAAGCCGGCATGGGCACCGTGCGTCACCCGGAGGAAAGACTGGGGGTTCTTGGGATCGGTACCGGCGATGGCTTCCTTCCAGTTGGGAACGCGGTCGCCGTCGTCGTCGAGCGTTTCGTAGCGGCTGTTCCAGATGACGACTTCGGCCCAGGTGTTCGTTTGATAAACGATCCGTGCGTTCCAGCCGTATTGGCCGTCGTTGCTGCCGGGATTGCCATCAGCGCCCGCCTGGCTGAGGCCGGACGCCAGCAGGTTCGTCCGGTAGGTGATCAGCTCGTTCGTGCCCACGAAGGCCCGCGTGGCAACGATGGTTTGCAACGGCGTGCCAGCCGTGTAGCCGGGGCCGCGCACGCCGTAAAGTTTCGTGGAAGGCAGGACGGCGCTGGCGTCCCATTGCCAGCTGCGCCAGAGGTTCGCGCCAATCTGCTGGATACCGGGGTAGTAGCCGCTCGCGTCGGAGAATTGTGGCGCGGCAGGGCGCCCCGCAAAATCCGCGTCTTGAAAAGCGAACGGCGGTTTCAGGTGGTAAGCCGTCGTCGCCCAGCGGCTGAAAGGCGCGTCGCGCATCGAGCCGCGACTGAAGACGATCCCGAGTTCGTTGGAAACGCCGTGCGCAATCCAGTAGGGATCGAGATCGGGTTCCGGATGCGCGTCCACGACCAGCAGCTTGCCCTTCGGCCCGAAGGACGGCGCGTCGGCGAGGGAATTGACGAGGCTGTTGTCGTAGTAACGGTCGTTTTGATACCAGACGAGCAGGCCGGAATTGGCCGGGCCGAAGCGGAAGCGCGGATCGCCGAGGGCTTGATCGTAACCGCCGGACGCGCTCGTGTTACGCCACTGGAGATAATAGTTGTGCGTGAAGCCGCCCAAGTCCTGCCCGTTGTTGCGAGACCACGGCGAGGTGTAGGTCCACAAGCCCGAGTCGGTCTCGGCATCGTCCGAGAGCAGCACCTGGACGCCGGAACGCACGATGATGTCGTCCACAAACGGCCCCGCGGCGAAAACATAACCATCGGTGGTGTAGCGGAAGCGGAGCAGGACGTTCATGCTGGCAAAACTCGCGAGTGAATAACTCTGCGCCTGGTAGCTCGGATAGCCCGCGCTCTTGCCGTTCAGCGTAGCCAGCGTCAGCCAAGAAGTTCCATTGTTCGTGGAAGCTTCAACGTAAAAGTAGTCTTGGCCCGGCTCGGTGTTGTAGGCCGACTGGAATTCCAGCGTCGCGCCGCCGGCCGGGACGGCAATAGGCAGCTTCAAAGTCATGCGCGCGTCGGCGAGATTCTGTTGGCCGCCCCACCAGTGCCAGAGCCCGTGCGGTTGCACCGGCAGCAGCAGGATGCCGGTGGGCAACTCAAGCTTCACGCCCCGCACGAGATTTGTCGCCGACGGGAACCGGCTGGCTTGACCGAGCTTCACCGAATAAACCTTCGTCGGGTCGCTGATGATTTGCGGACTCAGCCAGCCCCACCGATCCAAGTGCATCGGGTCCATCCCCTCGGGCAGAAAGCCCAGCGGGAAGCCCACCCAGCTATCGGCCATCAGCGTCCAGAAACCCACCGAGGTCTGGCCGTCGCCGTAAGTGTAGAGATCAATCGCGCCGAGATTGTGGCCGAACTCGTGCGCCAGCACGGCGATGCCCGCGTTCTCCGGCATCATGATATAACTCGACGCCGACACGTTGGTCGTCACCGGATACCCACCAATGCTCGATGAGTGTGACCACATTCCGCCTTCGCCGTAACTGGTCCGGTTCAACAGGCCCGGTTGATCCTCTTCGCCCAAGCCGGCGTGAATGATCCAGAGCCGGTCAATGTAGCCGTCGCCGTCCACGTCGAAGGAAGCCCAGTCGAAGCCGGGATACGCGAGCTTGGCGCTGTTCAGCGCGTCCACCACCAGGGTCGGCGTGTAGCCACCCCCGGGGATCGCGCCCGCCCATGCGGGCCGTTGCGAGCAGGAGCGCGCGCCGGGCAAACTGTCGCCGCCGTAATACCAAATGGAGTTCGTCACCTTCACCCAGCCCAGGATCGTGCCCGTGACCGAGTACGCGCCGCCGGAAAGGTCCTCATAGTAATCCCGGACGGATCGGCCCGTGTAATCCTCATGCACCACCGAACCATCCTGACGCGTGAAATCGAAGACGAAGCCGTTGCCGAAAATGATGTTGCTGTAATAACTCGGCGCAAAGTCCGGCACCCAGACCATCGTCTCGGAGGGATCATTTGTGCCCGGCGGCTGGGGAATCTCGTTATGCAGCGGGCCGCGATACGTGAAATTCGTCGGGCCGGTGATCCCATACTTGTTGGCGAAAAACTGCGAGGCTGGCGCGTTGCCGAGATTGCTGCCGTCGAACTCGCTGTTGTCGCAACGACCCAACGGATCCCAGGTCGAGACCCCGGGCGTCCAGGTGAAAGTATTCGTGCCCGCGAACTCGACCAGGATGACGAGGATGCGATCCGTGCCGCTCTTGCCGAACAACTCCGGGCCATCGCCAAACACCGGTCCCTCGCCGGCTGTGGCGGCGGCCCTGGCACCGGACTGCCGCAAGGCCTGCTGCGCTTGGAGACGTTGCTGGATCCGGGCGCGTTCGAGCGGATTGGGCTGGTCAATCTCCGCCGAGAAACGCCGCGCCGCCTCCACCGAAGCCCCACCGCCACCATCCACGGGTGGGTTGGCCCACGCAGCGGTGGGATGCGCGAGGCCGTGGGCGAGCAATAGAAGGGCAGCACACCAACCGCCGCGCCGCAGGGACCCCAGAAACGGGCCCGCACCAACGCGCGCCGGTTCAAGAAACGGTGCGCAATTCCTGAAGGTCCAGGCAATGGGCCGAGGCTCGCGCTGGGACTGTGCTAGTCGAGATTCGAGTTGTGGAAACTCCCCGGTTTGAGAAAAGCAGAACTGCGTTTTCATTCAAGGAAGCTGAGTCACTGACCTGACCACGTCAAGCCCTGCTTCTTAGTTCAAATCGCCGCGCCCGCCCACTGCCATCGGAGCGCGCGGGTGATGCTCCCTCTCCCAGCGGGAGAGGGCCGGGGTGAAGGAGAGCGGATCGTTCAATCAACGACCTGTCAGAAAGTGGGATGCTCCCCTTACTTCGGCACCGCTGGCGGAGCGACAACAGCCCGTTCCCGACCCGCGCCCGACGCCAGCAGTTCCCCGAGCAGCGCGCCACCCGCCGGCAACATCGTGATGCGCGCCTCACCGGCAATGATCTTTTGCGCTTCGAGAATGTCGAACATCGCCGACATGATTTCGCGATCCTGCGAAATCTTTTGCAGCGCCTGACCGACGATTTCCGGCCGCACCGCCGCCGCCTTGGCGAATTCAATCGCCGCCTGCCGTTCCGCCGTGCTGGCAATGATGCTCACTTGATTCGCCCCGTCCTGTTTGATGGCGGACGTGACCTGGCGCAACCGATTCACGACCTTGCTTTCAATCTGCTTGATCATGCCGGCGTCGCGGAAGTGGACTTTGCGGATGTACACCGAGCCGAGCTTGTAGCCCCATTCGTGCGACTTGGGCGAGACTTCGTCGCGCACCGTGGTGCTCATCGTGTGGCGGCTCACCATCATCTTGGCGAGCGGCAGATTGCTCAGGCAGCGGACGGTGGAGTTGCTCACGTTGGCGCCGAGCGAACCGCGCGGGTCGGTGTTCTTGAACAGGTAGGCCACCGGGTCGCTGATATACATCTCGAACCACATGCCGATGCCCATCGGCGCGCCGTCCTCGGAATTGACGGGCTGGCTGCGGAGATATTCCTGATCCAGCCGCATATCGAGCACGTAACACTTG
>CAIKLQ010000136.1 GCA_903828255.1 uncultured Verrucomicrobiota bacterium | reverse complement strand
TGCCCAAGTGGAGGACGCGAACACCACGATCTGGGCGCAGTTCAAGGGCGTGAATCCGAACGAGCAACTCGTGGAGATCAATGTTCGCCGCACCGTCTTCTATCCCGACCAACCCGGACGGAACTTCATCACCGTGCGCGGTTTCACGCTGCGGCAGGCGGCCACCCCGTGGGCCCCGCCGACCGCCGAGCAGATTGGCTTGATCGGCACGCACTGGAGCAAAGGCTGGATCATCGAGAACAACACGATCAGCCACTCGGTCTGCTCCGGCATCGCGCTCGGAAAGCACGGCGACCAGTGGGACAACACTTCCGCTGACACTGCCGAGGGCTATGTGAAGACCATCGAACGCGGCCTCGCCCAAGGCTGGAACAAGGCAACTATCGGCCACCACCTTGTCCGCAACAACACGATCTCCCACTGCGAACAGACGGGTATAGTCGGCAGTCTCGGCGCGGCGTTCAGCACCGTTACTGGCAACACCATCCACGACATCCATGTCCGGCGACTGTTCACGGGCGCGGAGATGGCGGGCATCAAGCTCCACGCTGCCATAGATGTCCAGATTAGCCGCAACCACATCTACCGAACCTGCCGGGGACTGTGGCTGGATTGGATGGCCCAAGGCACGCGCGTCTCTGGAAACCTGTTCCACGATAACGCCGCCGAGGATTTGTTTGTCGAGGTGGACCACGGGCCGTTCCTTGTGGACAACAACATTTTCCTTTCGCCCAACTCGTTGCTCTCGGTGTCGCAAGCCGGCGCTTACGTCCACAATCTGATGGCGGGAAGATTGAATATGAATCCTTTCGACGACCGCCTGACGCCGTTTCACAAGGCGCACTCCACCGAGTTGGCCGGAATGCACGACAACCCTTGCGGCGATGATCGCTACTATAACAACCTATTCGTCCAGCGCTATGATTTGAGCAAATTGGACAATGCCAAGCTGCCAGTGTGGATGGACGGCAATGTCTTTGCGAAAGGGGCCAAGCCTTCCAAGCATGAAACCGAGCCGCTCGTCAAACCGGACTTCGATCCGGCGCTCAAGCTCGTGGAGATAGCCGGCGGCTTTTACCTCGAAGTCACCTTCGACCAAGGCTGGAGTGCCGGACGAACGCGCAAACTCGTCACCACCGAACTACTCGGCAAAGCGGCCATCCCGAAGCTTGGTTATGAACAACCGGATGGCACACCGATCCGGATCAACACTGATTACTCTGGCAAACCACGCAGCAAAGCCAATCCAACTCCCGGCCCATTCGAGAATCCTGGCCTCGGCGCGATCCAACTCAAAGTCTGGTGAGGACACTTTTGGCCATGTTTGAAACCGCGCCCTCGGCGCTTTGGAGTGCGGAGACTTGTCTCAGTTTTCCCTGCTTTGGCGACTTGTCGCCAAAGCAGCGCCGCGCAGAGCGGCGCGGGAAATTACAGGGGCGCACCGTTCCGCGGGAATCAGGTGCGCCACCAAGTTCGACGGCGACAAGTCGCCTGCGAAAAGCGCTGACAAGTCCGCGCACTCCAAAGGCTGCGCCGTCGGACGCGGCGGTCATACTGCGGAGTACCGCCTCTGAAAGGCTTTCGTGCAGCCCGGCAGGGCGGAAGATAATTGCCCAGCGTTTCCACGCTGGGTTAACTGCGAGTGAGTGCGACCAAGTCCCGTCAGGGACGGCAGAAGCCCGGCACAGGAGATCGCCTCTTTCGTCCCTGACGGGAATTGGTTTGGCGGTTGCGCTTGCACCCAGCATTGAAACGCTGGGCCATTCTCGAACGTCCCTCCGGGACTGGGCGGCACCGGCAAACTGGGACCGCGCCTGCAACCGCCGGAAAATCCCGCTTGCTCAAAACCGCGACGTCGTTGCAACCTTCCCCGTGAGCCGGACCTTCCAGTTGGCCTTTAGCCAGCGGGTCTTGGCATAGAACAAGGTCAGACAGAGAAAGAAACAGCCATGCTAGGACTGCATGAATTACTCAGGTCTCGCGGCTTTACGCCCGACGCGAAGCGAGTGAAGATTGTCCGCCACAGGGATAGTCGTTACGACGTGGAAACAATGCGTAGTCAAGGTTGGTTTGACTTGTATCAGAGCATTCAAGGACCGTCGGTTTACGAAGAGTGCGACCAAATCGTCGTCTTTATCGGAGAGAAAGGAAACGCCGCTCGCTTCATTGGAGTCTATGATGTCGGCGCGCGCTCTGCGGCCGAGTTAAGCCCCTTGCCGAAGGATTGTCCGTTTCGGGACTGGTCGTCACCCGGGAATTGGCGCTATCAACTTGAAAAGCGCTCGGGCTTTGAAGACTTGGAGGACCGGCTCGTTATCGACTGGGGCAAGGCAGCCCTAGCGTGGCACCAATGGTTCAGGGACCGGGCCGTTATTGAGGTTCGACCACAAGGCCGCGCTCTGCCGCCCTTCCGAGATTACTTGCGAGTGCATCTGACCTTCAAGGAACTGCGACAACTCGTAGCAGCGGCGGACGCCCATCGCGACTGGGTTGCCGGCCTTTCAGCCGTTGGCGCGATCTACCTGATCGTGAACGGACCAAGCGGCGAGCAGTATGTCGGATCTGCGACTGGCGTTGGCGGTCTCTGGCAGCGTTGGCGAGATTACGCCCAATCAGGACATGGCGGGAACAAGCAGTTGCAGAACTTGTGCGAGACACCCGGAACGGGATGTCCGGATGGGTTCAAGTTCTCGATTCTCGAGACTTTTTCTCGAAATCTTGTCCGAAAGGAAGCCCGTTTCATGGAGGCATTTTTCAAGAATAAGCTCGGCACGCGCGCTTTCGGTTTGAACGAGAATTGACTGTGATGCGAATCGGAATCTGTCTTCCGCCCGCTCTTTGCCAACGGGAGTTGGCGCGATGTCGTATCGCCGAGATCGCAACGGCAGCCTTGTCATGAACCCCACCCCAAAAACCAACCTCCCTTACCTCATCCCGATCTGCCTTGTCGCCACGCTGGGCGGGCTGTTGTTCGGCTACGACACGGGCGTCATCTCTGGCGCGATTGAACCGCTGACCGCCCGCTTCGCCCTCAGCGACTTCATGAAAGGCTGGGCGTCGGGTTGTGTGCTCGTTGGGTGCGCAGCGGGCGTGCTGCTGGTCGGGCCGATCTCGGATCGTTTTGGCCGGCGGCTGGCCATGTTTCTGGCGGCGGCGATGTTTCTCGCTTCCGCCATCGGCACAGCGGTGCCGAATGACATCTGGACGTTCATCGGCTTTCGCATCATCGGCGGGTTGGGCATTGGCATCGCGTCCATCTCGACGCCGATGTATATCGCCGAGATCACGCCGGCGCACATTCGCGGACGGATGGTGGCCGTGAACCAGATTGCCATCGTGGGTGGCATCGCGCTGACTTCCTTCATTAACTACTTCATCGCCAAGTCCGGCGATCAGGCGTGGCTCATCGCCAGCGGTTGGCGCTGGATGTTCGGCGCGGGAATCCTGCCCGCCATCTTCTTTGGCGTGCTGCTGATTCCGATTCCCGAAAGCCCGCGCTGGTTGAGCGAACGCAAGCGCGAAGACCGGGCGCGGCAGATTCTGGAGAAAGTCGGCGGAGCGGAATTCGCCAGGGCGGAGTTCGACAGCATCAAGGCGGGGCTGTCGCAGGAGCAAGGCAACTGGGGCGAACTCTTCTCCGCCAAGCTACGGCTGCCGCTCTTGATCGGCGTGCTGCTGGCGATCCTCCAGCAAGTCACCGGCATCAACGTCTTCATGTATTTCGGGGCGACCATCTTTAAGACGATGAGTGCCTCGACCGGGGTGGATTCCGGCCTGCTCCAGCAAATCATCATCAATGGCGCCGGAGTTCTTTTCACGCTCATCGCGATTGCGGCGGTGGATAAGTGGGGTCGCAAACCGCTTATGCTCATCGGCGCCGCCGGCATGGGGTTCAGCCTGCTGGCGATGGGTGTCATGGCTCAGACACTGACGGACCCGGCCGCGGCCAGTGGGTGGATGCTGTTCTTCATCGTCCTCTACATCGGCTGTTTCGGACTGTCCGTGGGGCCGGTGACGTGGGTGATCCTTTCGGAGATTTTTCCCACTGCCGTGCGCGGTCGCGCTCTGGGGCTGGCCACGTTTTTCCTTTGGACCGCGGATTACGCCGTGACCCAGACCTTCCCGATGATGGATGCGAAGGACTCCTGGTTCGTGGCGCATTTCAACCACGCCTTTCCGTTCTACACCTACGCCCTGTTTTGTGTTGCGCTAGTGCTGGTAGTCTGGCGGCTGGTGCCGGAAACCAAGGGCCGCTCCCTGGAGGAGATCGAACGCAGTTGGTCGCGCAAGCTCTGAACCGGGCGATTTCGATTGCGTGAAACGATAATGAAAATCCAAGGGGAAGAAGCCGCCATGAAACCAGCCAAACCAAAAGCGCCCCCGGTATCCGCACTGCCCGCTAGGAAAGGAGCGCGAGCTGTTCCCGGCTCGCAGCGCGACGGAACATACAGGTAGCGGGGAATTGAATTGGACCTCCACCCGCAAGCGGGGCCGCGGCGTGCCCCGGACGGGTCGCGATCCGGGGATAGGGTCCAGTTGTGCCATTTTCGTTGCGGCGCGGATTCTGGACTTGGCTCCGGCGGCAACTCGTTCACAATGCAGAGAATGAAATTACGCATGGCAACATGCTTCTCACCTCAGTCGCTCGCCAGTGAATCAGTTCTTTTGACCAACGAAACGGGTTTCTTGGTTTTCTCTGCAACTTCATTCGCGGTGGCGGCCTCGCAAATTGAATCAACATGAAAACAACAAAATCAAACCCCACCTCGAAAGCAGTCAGCCGGAGAAATTTCTTGAAACGCGCTGGCGTGGCGGCAGGCGCCGTCTTTGCCGCACCCTACTTCATCCCGGCCCGGGCCTTGGGACGCGATGGTGCGGTGGCCCCGAGCGAACGCATCGTGTTGGGCGCAATCGGCATCGGCAACCGGGGCAGCTATGTGCTCGATTGTTTCGTCCATGAGCCGGGGGTGCAGTTCGTGGCGATTTGCGATGTGAAGGAAACGCGCCGGCTGGCGATCAAGAAAAAGGCCGATGACCAGTACGGCAATTCGGATTGCGCGATGTACCATGATATGCGCGACCTGCTCGCGCGTCCGGACATTGACGCGACGCTGATCGCCACGGGGCCGAACTGGCATGCCACTGCCGCGATCCAAGCCGCGAACGCCGGCAAGGACGTGTACTGCGAGAAACCCAGCACGAAGAACATCGCGCAGAGTCTGGCGCTGGCGGCGGCGTTTCGTCGGACGGGCCGCGTGTTTCAGGCCGGCACGCAGCGGCGCAGCCTGCCGAATTTCGGGCTCGCGGCCGAACTGGCCCAGCGCGGGCAACTCGGCAAGCTGCACACGCTCCACGCGCATCCGATGGGTTTGACCACGTTGATGAGCGGCTGGCTTCCGGAAGAGGAGCCGCCGGACAAGGAGAAGATTGATTGGGATATGTATCTCGGCCCGGCGGCGTGGCGCCCGTTCAACAAGAAACTGCTCGACGGCTTTAACTTTGAGAAAGGCGGCGGCTTCTTCGGCGCGTTCGGCGGCGGCGGTTGTCTCGAATGGGGTTCGCATTGCGTGGACCTGTGTCAGTGGGCCAACAGCGCCGACAACACCGCGGCGGTCGAATACTGGCCGGAAGGCAAGGAAATGCACGCGCGTTACGCCAACGGCGTCAAGCTGGTCATGCGCAACGACGGCTGGCTACCGCTGGGCTCCTGCCCGGTGCGGTATGAAGGCGAAACCGGCTGGGTGGAAACCGCCGACAATGGCGAGATGGTCGCCAATCCCACCTCGCTGATCGCCGGGCCGCGTCCGCGCATTTCCGGTTATCCGGCGAATTTCCACGTCCGCGACTTCCTCAACTGCGTGCGCACGCGCGGCCAGACCCGCGCCAACGCCGACACCGCTTGCTGGTCGCACATCACCTGTCACGCCGCCAATATCTCGTTGTTCTTGGGCCGACGGTTGAAGTTCGATCCGGTGAAGTGTGAATTCCCCGGCGACGATGAAGCGAACCGGCTCCGCTCCGAGGCGCTGCGGGAGCCGTGGCGGATTTGATTTCGACAAACTAAGAGACTGAAGGACCAAAAGGGAAAATATGAAATCCAAGATTCAACATTTCGGATGGTGTTTGGCAATTGCCGCGCTCACAACGGCCGTCATGGCCGCCGACAGCCCGACAACCTCGGCGGAAAAAGCCCGCCAAGCGATCACCACACTGCAATCGAACGCGCCAGGTGACGAGAAAGCCATGGCGTGCAAACGGCTCGCCGTGTATGGGCAGGCGGACGCCGTTCCGGCGCTGGCCCCACTGTTGGCGGACGAGAAGCTGGCGTCGTGGGCGCGAATTGCGCTGGAAGTAATTCCCGGCAGCGCGGCTGACGAGGCGTTGCGCGCGGCAATGCCGAAGCTCCATGGCAAACTGCTGGTGGGCGTCATCAATTCCATCGGCGTGCGTCGCGATGCAAAGGCCGTGGGCGATCTCACAAGCAAACTGAAGGACGCCGACGCGGAAGTAGCCTCCGCCGCCGCGGTGGCGCTGGGCCGCATCGGTGGCGACAAAGCCGCCAAGGCGCTGGAAAAATCTCTCGCCAGCGGGCCGGTCGCCACGCGCTCGGCGGTGGCCCAAGGTTGCATCCTGTGTGCGGAACAGTTTCTGGCCGAAGGCAAATCTGCCAAAGCGGTGAAGTTGTATGACGTTGTTCGCAAAGCGGACGTGCCGAAGCAGCGCCATCTTGAAGCCACCCGGGGTGCAATCCTCGCGCGGAAGGCGGATGGAATTCCGTTGCTGCTGGAAACGCTTCGTTCCCCCGACAAAGCGGCGCACGGTCTCGGACTGCGCACCGCCCGCGAATTGCGCGGCACTGCCGTCACCGATGCGCTCTCTCGCGAACTCGTCAAGACGCAACCTGACCGGCAAGGCCCGTTGTTTCTGGCGCTGGCGGATCGCGACGACGTGTCGGTGATGCCGGTAGTTCTCGCGACGGCCAAGAGTGGCCCGAAGAATTTGCGGCTGTTGGCCATCGAAGTCATGGTTCGCGAGGGCAAACCGGCTTGCGTTCCCGTGCTCTTTGACACCCTCGCGGAGAACGATGTCGAACTCGCGAAAGCGGCGAAAGCCGCGCTCGCCGGTTGGTGGGGCAAGGAAGTGGACGGGCAATTGACCACCCGTCTGCCGCGTGCCACCGGGAACTCGCGTCGCCTGTTGGTTGAACTGGCCGGCCAGCGCCATGCCGTGGCGGCGATGCCAGAGTTGATCAAGGCGGCCAGCGATGTAGATCCCGCGATGCGTACGGCGGGCATCAAGGCGTTGGGCGAAACGGCTGGCACTGCTGACCTGGGCGCGTTGACCGACCTGCTCGCGAAGGCAAAATCCGCCGACGATATTTCGGCGGTACAAGAAGCTTTGGAATCCACCTGCCAGCGCGTTTCCGACAAAGCGGCCTGCGCCGACAAATTGATCGCCAGCCTTGCTACCAGCGCGACGCCGGCGAAGTGTGCCTTGCTCCGCGTCCTCGGCGTGGTCACTACGGCGACCGCCCTCGACGCCATCCGCACGGCCCTCGCCAGCCCGGAGGCCAGCGTGCGGGATACTGCGGTTCGCGTCCTCGCCGATTGGCCTGAGACTCCGGCGCTGCCCGCGTTGTTGGAGGTCTTGCGCACTACGCAAGATGACAGCCACCGTTTCCTCGCGCTGCGCGGTTGTGTGCGCCTACTCGACCTTGGCGGCCAGCCCCCGGAAAAAACGTTGGAAACTTATCGCGACATGTTGAGTCGCACCGAGCGCACCGATGACCGCAAGGCACTCCTCTCCGGCCTCGCCAATGTTGCCGATCCGGCCGCACTCAAGCTCGTCGGGC
>CAIKLQ010000135.1 GCA_903828255.1 uncultured Verrucomicrobiota bacterium | reverse complement strand
CGGCCATTGATTTTGTGCTCGTATGGAAATTGGGTGGGGAGTTTCATTTTGGTGTAACTATTTTGTTACTATTATACCCCCTCCGGAGATAAACCCTTGAAAATAAGGGAAAAAATGGAGCGGGTGAAGGGAATCGAACCCTCGTTTCAATCACCCCTATAAATCCATCTCGTTGATTTCCAATGAAATATGGATAAACCGCTTATTGGCAGCTTGTTCCGCACATCCACTAAAACCATATAAACCAGCTTGACCACCGGCGGCTGTTATGCGTATATTAGGCGTCGGACTGGCGGCGGTCTTTGGGGAAGACGGCCTTCAGCCTTTTGAACCGTGATGTATGGCTAGTATTCATAAACAATCGGGTCGCGCCTACTGGTACGCATCCTACCGGGACGCATCCGGGAAGCAGCATTTCGTTTCCACCAAGATTCGCCACGCCCCGCTGGGACCCGACGTGAAAGGACGCGCCAAAGGCGCCGCCACCGCTCGGCGGCTGGCCCTTGAAATGGCGATGCGGCTGGAGGAGGCAGAGCGCGGCAACGCCACCGAAGCCCACTGGCGCAAACTGCTGGCGGACATTTCCGAGCGGGTCAATCAACGGCGGCTGGAGTTCAAAGCGGTGGACACTTTCCTCAACGACTGGGTGGTGCGGGCGGAGAAAGCAAAATCAGCCGGCACGCATGAGCGCTATCGCGGCGTCGTGCAGAATTTTCTGAAATCACTGGGGGCCAGGGCGAAGGCGAAGCTGTCCGACATCAGCGTGCAGGACGTGCAGAAATACATCGAGACGCGGCTGGAGGGGGGGCGCAATCCCAGCACCGTGCGAACCGACTGCAAGATCCTTAATGCGCCCTTTGCTTTGGCCCTGCGTCAGGGGCTGTGTCTGTCAAATCCGGTGGCAGCGAGCGAGATCCCGGAGGGCGCGAAAGAAAGCCGCACGCCGTTCACCCGCGGGCAGGTTGGCGATCTTCTGAAGGCGTGCGACCGGCTGGCGAAACTCGACGTGGCGAACACGGTCTGGAAGGAATGGCGGACCTGCATTCTGATTGGATTCTATACCGGCCTTCGTCTGGGGGACGCGATCGCGCTAGATATGGCGGCGTTCGACTTCGAAGGCCACGTTTTGAAGATCCGGCCGCAGAAGACAAGTCGAAAGAAACGCGACCTGGTGATTCCCCTCCATTCCCAGCTTGAAGCCCATGTCCTTGACCTCCCGATCGAGGATAATCAGCGACTATTATGTCCGGGACTGGCGCGGCGCAAGGTCAGTGGCAAATACGGTTTGAGCACGCAATTCCACAGGATTCTTGCAGAAGCCGACGTGAAACAGGAAACGGTGGCGGCGAAAGGCAAGGCGGGACACGATTTTCACCGGTACACCTATCACAGTCTGCGCCACAGTTTTGTTTCCGAACTGGCCAACGCCGGTATTGCTCCCGACGTGCGACAACTGCTCGCCGGGCATTCCGAGGAACGCAGTCACGCGGTTTATACGCACACGCAACTGGACACGCTACGCAAGGCGGTCGCCTCGCTGCCCGGAGTATGAAAAAGCCGGTGGCCAGACCTCAAAAGCGTGCAGGGGTGCTCGAACAAAGCACCAGCCTTCCGCCGGGAGTGCTCTTGCTCAGACCAAAAACGATGTTTCAATGGGCTCGGAACCCTTATGAGGCAATAGCAGCGGATTCTCTCAAACGAATCGGAATGGACATACCCCGGGAACTGGTACTTCCGCGGGATCGGGAATTTGCGTTCCGCTGCCATCTTGTTCCGCTCTACAGTCGTGCGGTTATCGAGTTCTTTGCGCGCAAGGGTGGTCCAAAATACTGGCTGTATAAGCATGCGACCTATTACCTGGCGTGGGAGCGCATGGGCTTGGAGTTCGCGCTGCGGATGAAGCTGAAAACTACTCGCCAGAACTTGCGTGCCTTGATCCTGACATCCCCTCTGGGACCAGAATACTGGCAAAAACGGTTTGACCAGTGGCGCCATGCTGCCGCGCAGTCATTCAACCATTTTATGGCCAAGCGATTTCCCGATGTGAAAAAGCTGAAAGGCAGCGAGCGCGAGGCTGCCCGCCTCGGAGGCCTGAAAACTCTTTCAGAGGAATTGCCGGACGCGATCTTTTCCGAAGTTATTGCCCGGTTCGAAAACAACGCGATGTTGTGGAAAACATTCACTCAAAACGCGAACCGCACCCGCAAGGGCCGCTGGGGCGACCCGGAGTTGGATACCTGGCTCATTGAGATCTGGCCGCTGGTGACTGAGTACGGATGGAACTATCACCAAGTGTTTCGGGTTGCTGAGCATAAATGGACCACAAGCTCAGAGGATAATGATACGCTGAAGGCCGTTGCGCCGCTCGAAAACCGATGTAAGAAAATGCTAGGACTGCGACTTTCTCCCGCAGGACAAGCTAAAGGAGGACGGCCTCGTGAGATCATCCGAAAGGGTCGGGCGACTTTACCTGCGCTGTCTGCTCTGGCGATCGGCCTGAAGTCCCTCGGCATCGAAGAGGAGCAATGGATTCTGGGACAGGTCTTCTCCGAGGAGTAACCGGCCCCGCCGGTAGTGGCCTTCAGATTCCCGGCGCAATCGCCGGAAGTTTGCTCCTCGGATTATGAACCATGGCCCGCTTTTGCGGGGCCGTTCCAAGCTGTCGGGCCTCCCCAAAAAAGATTGGGCCCGAGGTCGAAACAATTACTTCAGGCCATCTCCACGGTACCAATGCCCACGTTCCAGGGAGTCGTCGGTCCATTTGATGATCCATGACCGGCAACTAGATTCGCCGCCCCCCTTGCCGCAAGGTCGCGAATACAGGCGAACGGCATCACTACCGCCTCCTGCAACTTGCAGGTAAAAGTTTATCCCCAGTTACGACCGCAGGGTGAGGTAGAATTCGCAATGATGAATTTTGCAACGAACGGAACGCAGAATGGTGCGGGCGCGGGCTTCGATTTGTTCCGACTCCGCCGGTCCAACCGGGCAGGAGGTCAGATTGGATCTTAGCGCTTCCAGGCCATTCTCACCGGGCAAAATGGGTGCGCCGTCTTTATATCGGGAGCCCATCGGCTCACCAGTTGTGCCGAGTGCCAGCCGCTTCCTAGACCGTTACTCGCCGATTCCAGCGAACGGGAAAAAATGTGATTTCACCGGGCTCGGGCACGGCCGATTGTACCAATTGTTGAACGGTCCGGCTAGGGCCTTCGTCCGGGTGGCTTCCCTTCGTGCGCCTGGTGCCAAACGTGGCTCGCGGCTTTTTCACGTCGGCGATTTGTTGAACTATCTTGATCGGCTCGCCGCCGAACAGGCTGCGGGTTCTGTGGATCCGAACCCTCCTTCTGCCGACTCGAAAAAGTCATGAACCACATCAAACTTTCATTGCAACCCGAGTCCTCGGCCGCTTGTGGTTCTACGCCACTTTCGGAACCCGTGCCGACTCAGTTCCGATCGCCAGCGACTGCTTTATCTCACGCCGGTTGCTGCCGAAATGGTTTTTTTGTTCAACCAAACTCGACGGCAATGTGATCGATTCCCAGCTTCTTTGCAAGTTTTATCAAAAATATGAAAAAAGCAATCCGGGGATCGTCAAGACCGTTATGGCCGCCTTCGGCACTGAACTCCGGGGATCACGTGGCTAGTGCCCCGGAAACTGGCGGCCGGCGCGAGTCTCCGGCACAGGCGTTGGACGACCAAGCCCCCGCCGTATATGAACCACCCATCACCTGCCAGTCCATAGTCGAATCCTCGGCTGCGGTGAAAAGTAGTCCCCGGGCAATTCTGCTGTACGCCATGGCGAAATTGAAAGAACACAAGACCCTATCTAACCGGGATGAGGTGGTGGCGATCGCCAGACACGGAATAGAAAAATTTGCCAGCGGCCACGGGCGTTACAAACATCCGCCGCGGTCGATGAAACAAATCCTTGAGGAGTTGCTCCGGGTATTTGCGATCAATTCTAATGGCAGCGACTTCGCCGACCAGCCTGCGCAGATCGACATTAACGGCTTCCGAACTTACTGCGTGGCCGCCCTGGCGGAAAAACTTGCTCTCGGACATAATACCGTTAGTTGGGCGCTGAGCCGCTGGGCGAAGGCCGGGGTGATTGAGCGCCGACAGGATATCAATTTGCCTCAAGATTACTCCGGACCCGGGGAATTCACGTTCAATCCTTGGGTGCTCCGGGATATCCATCAGGATTACGTGGGTTTGAAGAAACTCCAAAGATCCGAGAAGTCGAAGAATTTCCGTCCCCGCAACGCCTCCCTTTCGGAGTACTTTCCGCAATCCGTTCCGGAACCCAAGACCCCGGAACTCCCGGTTAGTTCTGAAGGCGAACAGCACGCAATGCTACGCAGCAAAACCACGGTTTTTGATCAAGTCCCACAGCACGCAATGCATTGCGCACTCTTTATCAGTAATACACCTTCGCGTGTTGTCGATGGTCCGTCAATGTGTGTGGATGTTCCATCCGTCTCGGTCACTACGACGGTTTTGCCTTTGTCTTCACCTAAAAAAGAAGTTATCACCGGGGCGGTGAATGATCTTTTTCCGAAAAAAGCAGAAAATATCGTGTTGTCGGATTCCCGGAAGTCGGAAGTCGGGGCGGCGGAGGGGTCGGAAAGCGCTCCAGCTACCCCGGGGATCGTTCCGGCTACCCCGAGTGCGGTGAATCTATCCTTGGTCCAGCAACCCGGCACCTGGGCCAACCAGAGCGGAATTCCCGCTGGCAGGGCCTTTCTGGCCAACGATCAGTTTGTAGTCCCGGAGGTGGTGGTGGAGCCAGAAATTGATCCGGAAACTGGTGAGATTAAAATAGTGCCTCCCGGGGAGGAGCCTAGTCCGGTCAGGCTGATCTCGGAGAATCCGAAGTTCGAACAAATCATCAACATTCTGCGGGCGCAATACCCGGAAGTTGAGTACTTGAACTTGAGCCAACGGCAGCGGGTTAGAAGGCTTACGTTCCAGTATTCTATGCTGGCCCCACTTACCGTTGAAACGGCCCGCGAGTTGGTCCTGCTTCGACAGTCCGAGATTGAAAATGGCGGAAAATTCTTTGCCGGATTTTCCCGGATTACCAGATTTCTCGACCTGATCAAACACTGGAGAAAAATCGCCACTATAATTTCGAGGAGTTTGCACTCGGCTTACGATAATTTCATCGTCGGGCTGGCTAGTGGCATCGGCGATTTGCGCGAGTTGTTGTTGGCGAAAGCCGAGAAATATGCAGGGTTTGTGGGGTTGTTTGATATTGCCCGG
>CAIKLQ010000134.1 GCA_903828255.1 uncultured Verrucomicrobiota bacterium | reverse complement strand
GGACTAATCGCGAGCGGCTCCCCGCTGCCGCCGGAAGCTCGCGCCCAGGGCACGCCCACGGAGGGCAGCATGGCCACCCCACCGGTTAGCAGTCCCAGGCGGATGAAGTTCCGCCGGTTCATGTCGGTCAGCCGGGACCCGGCTACGTTACTGTGCTGTTTCATATTTATTCCTTCTTTGTCTCAATGGTGGTTTTATATTTTGATTTTGTTTCTATTTAATCCGGTAGCTTGTGCGACCCTTTTAACTAGGGTCGGCTTGGATCGAGTTTGGTCCAGACTAGCGGCTGCCCATGGTCATGCCGGGATTGGCTGGCAGCCTGGAAATCGTTGGCGGGGTGGCGCGGACGCCGCATAAAGCCCGCGCTCCGACGGCCTGGCTTCGAGTCCACACATTGTTCATTTCGGAGTTCGGCTTCACGGGAAGACACTCCTATAATACTGGGCCGGGCTTGCCCCAGGCGCATTGGTGAAGTCAAACCGACCGCCCTCATCCGCCAAGCTAGTCCCGAGTCGCTGCCAAGGCGTGCCGGTAAAGTTGGTAGTGGCTTCAATGCCGTAGGTGACTCCCGGCGTGGCCCCCACTCCACTCAAGCGGAAGTCGTTGGCCGGCGCCAACAGGACGCCGCTTAACCGGGGCCGGTCCACCACCACGCTGAGGGTGAAGGACTGGTCGTTAGTGCCCACACTATTCGCCGCCCGCACGGTGACGGGATGATTGCCCAGTTGGTCGGCGGCCAGGGTCCAGGAAACGATGCCGTTGCTCGCGTTCACACTCATCGTCGCCGGCCCGCTGACCAATGAATAACCCGGGCGGGGATTGCCGCTGGCACTGATCTGGTAGGCGCAGCTGGCCGCCATCCGGACGGTCGTCACCGGGCTCGATTTGATGAGCGGGGGCGCGGGGCTGGCGGTGTCGAGACACTCCACCGTGTCAACAAAGGTACCATCGAGGGCGCTCACTTTTCCCGCCATGACATAGAGGAAACCGTCGTTGCCCAGGGTGGCGGCGGGCGCCCCGCGCACGACTTGCTGCTGGGGACCGGCGAACCACACTTTCAACTGCGGGTCAAACACCGAGACGCCCGGGCCCACTAGATACACTAAGCCGTCCGCGCCCAGCACCGCCGTGCCATTGTTGACCGGGCCGGTGAACACCACCGGCACATCGGCTAGTTGCGTCCAGGCGTCGCCGGCGATGTCGTAGGAAAAGACCGTCGTGGTCAGCGTGGAATTGGTATCAATGCCGCCGAAAACCAGAATGTGGCCTAGGCTATCATACGCGGCGGCTACTTTAGTGCGCGGCGAGGGCAGCGGCGCCAGCACCGTCCAGGCATTGGCGACTGCGTCGTAGCGCTCCACGCCCGCGCTGAGGGCGCGCGGGAAGCCGGACCCCAACTGACCGCTGATGGCGTAAATGCGGCGCTGGTTATCCGCGGCCAGCGCGAAGTCATAGACGGCGAAATGTTTCGCCGCGATGGCCGCCCCTGCACCACTGTTGGTGTTATAGACATAGCCGTTAGCCGTCGGCGTAGGGGCGAAAGGCAAGATGCCGCCGAACACGATAATGCGCCCGAGCGAATCGTAGCCGGCGCCCTGCCCCTCCGTATCGTCGGGCAGTTGGGCAACCTCGCGCCAGGACCCATCCGCCGCCCGCGCGTCCACCAGGGACTTGTTGCCTTTGCGCGGCAGACCACCCAGCACCAACAAGGTCCCGTTGGCGTTAAGGCCGATGGCTAACGTGCGGGTACTGGGCAGGGAATTCGTGAATTGCCAACCGGTCGCGCGTGCGTTCGGCGCGAGGGTGAAAGCTAGGACCGCGACCCCGGCCAGGGAGAATAATCCAGTCTTGATGCTCATAAACAGATCAAAAATCGCAATTGAAAGAGCTACTCAGCCAAATGAATGCAAAAATGAAGAATGAACAAGCCCCCCGGCGGGCGCGATTTTCATTTGTCATATTTAGTTTCGGCAAGGCTGAAGTGGCGGAAAAGGGCGGTCGGAGAGCAGACCTCCGCTCCCCGACCGCTTGCATAAAGCCTTACTGCCGGGTCCGCCAGTTCGGGTTGGCATTATTCATCGTGGCGGTTCCGCCCAGGGCGGACACGACGTTCACCGAGGTTGGCTGCTGCACCCCCACCAGGACGAGCTGGTAGAGGCCGCCCCCGAGGTTCTGCATCGGAGTGTCTGTCCAATTCAACTGGCCCTTGACGGTTAGCACCAGGGTGGGGCTGATGACATTGTCGGTCACGTTGATGGTCAGCCGGGATTTCCCGGTGCGATACTCCACTGCCGTAATGGTCACCGCGTCAGCAGAGGGGTTGACACTGACGGTAGTCGAAGTCACCGTCTGCGCCCCGCCCGTGTTTCTAACCGTGAGGACAAACGTCAGCACCGCGATCGGCTGCCCCCCGGCAATGGTCGGCGACGTGAAGGTCGGCGTCAGCGAGTGGATGTCGGACAGAACCACCGCCGGCCCGGTCGTCTGCGTCCAGGTGATCGTGAGTGCCTGGGCCGGGAGGTTCGGGTCCGAGGCGGCGCCGTGCAGCGTCGTGAGGGTGGTGGAGTTCACCGTCTGAGCGCCACCAGCGTTGGCAATGGGTGCCAGCAACGCCGCCGGTTGAACATTGACGATCACCTGATCGGCACCGGCCAGGCCGGCCGAGTTCTGCACGGTGAGGTTGAAGGTAAGGGGCACTGCGGGCGTACCGAACGGTACGTGTGGCGCCACAAAGGTGGTTACCGCCGCGGTGGGAGTGTTGAGCAGGACGGTCGGTAGCGGAACTTGGCCCCACAAGTACGTCAGGGTTAGTCCGTTGGGGTCCGAACTCAGGGTGCCGTTTAGGGTCACGAGGGCGTCGGAGACGACATTCTGGTCCGCGCCAGCTCTCGCGGTAGGCGGTAGCGCAGGGGCAGACTGTACCGTGACTGTGGTCAAGGCGGAAGCGCTGTTGACCCCGTTATTGACCGTGAGCGCGAAGCTCAGCATCAAATTCGGCGAGCCTGGGGCGAGAGTCGGCGCCGTGAACGTTGGACTTGCCGTGGTGGCTGCAACCAGGGTTACCGGGGTCCCGCCGCTCTGCGACCAGGCGTAGGTGAGAGGGTTTCCGCCCGGATCCGAACTAGCGGAGGCATTCAGGGTCACGCCCACCCCGGAGCTCACCGTCTGTGGCGCTCCGGCATTGGCGACGGGCGTCCCCGCCGTTGCCGGGGGGTTGACCGTGACGGTCACGGTGGAGGGAGTCGAAACCCCAGCCGCGCTCGTGACCGTGAGGGTGAAGGTCAAGACCACCGCTGGCTGTCCAAACGGCACCAGGGTCGCGACGAAAGTCGGGCTGGCGACCGTCGAGCTGGAGAGAGTGACCGCGCTCCCGACGGTCTGTACCCAACTATAGGCGGTAATGACGCCGCCGTTGGGATCGAAGCTGCCATTCCCGTTAAGCGTCACGAGTAATTGCGAAGGGACAGCCTGAGCTGGGCCAGCATCCGCGACGGGAGGCTGCGGAGGAGGCGGAGGCGGGAAGGAGCCGTCGCACTTCGCCACGGCAAAAGCACCAGGCCAGGGTGAGAGCTGCCCCACAATGTCGGTGGCCAAGCCGCCGGGCAATGGCCCCGAACCCTTCGTCAGGAAGGGGAAGGCCTCAAAGTTATTTGCCGGAACCGGAGTGCCGGGCTGATTTTCCGGGAAGAGATATTCGAGGATGGGCGCTTGGTATTGTCCATAGAGAAGCCCGTTTCCACTGACAGCGTTGACGAGCGGATCCCACGCTCCCGGTATGACCGCCCTGACCATTCGAGTGGGCGGCAGGAAGGAGCCAGTGGGCGGCATGCTCACGGCCCGGGACGGCGTGAAGCGCCAACGTCCCTGGACCGCTCCACCTCCGGCCGCGCCGGGATCCACGTCAATGCTGCCCCAACTCCGGTCGGTGACCACCCCGGTGTTGCAATCCACGTCCATCCCCCAGAGGGTAACGAGCCGGCCGGAATCCGTGGAGAAACCCTCGAATTTCGTGCGGGCCGTGGCTTCGCCCAGGCCGATAGGCGTGACACCACCGACACCGAGAAGGGTCACATCCGTCGCGATATAGGCCGGTTGGGTGTTTGGAAAAGTGCTAATATTGATACTAGCGACGATCGTGTGAGCAGAAATGTAGGTGGCCGCGGGGTCCGCCGGCATGGGACCCACCGTCGGTCCATCGCCGGCAGCAAAGCCGCCCACAGGAGCGTCCTTGACCAAAGTTCCGGAGTAGTTGACGAAATCACCCACCTCGAAGGGCGCCTCGAACATCGGGTCCGTCTCGTTGGCGCCGACGACCGGAGCGACGGCCGGATTGCGCGTGGTGAATACTGTCAGATAGTTGCCCACCGCATTAAAGCCCTGGAATGGAAACCCGGGATTGCCGATCTTCGGCCGGTTTTTCTGGGGGCGCAACGGATCGTCAACAGGAAGACCGCCACCGATGGGGGTAATCGTCGGGTCCGTGGCCAGATCCGGCAAGCCCATAGGATAGCCAGTTTCGGTTCGGATCGTCGGGTTCTCCGGGTCGAGTGTGAAGCGGATGTCGGGCGATTGCCCCCGGCTGAAGCGCCCTTTGAAGCCGCCGGCTCCATCGGGGTAGAAGGCCGGGTCGTTGATCTGCACCCGGGCCCCGGTGGTCGCGCTCCCGATCACGCCGCCGATGCGCATCTCGCCTTTGGCGTAGTCAATGTAATTGATGTAACCCGCACCGCCGTTCAGCCCCTGCTGGGCGATGTCAATCAGCCCCGCATAGTGGATGTTGCCCACGCGGTTACCCACCACATGGATCTCGTAACTGGCGAGCGGGGCCGGGCTGTCGTTTAGGGCCAGGCCCGTTGCCAACCCGGTATAAGGCGCCGGGGCGAATTGGAAGAGCTGCGCCCAACTGAAGGAGGCGGCGGGGGTGAGAATGAGGACATTGCGGGGCACAATCACCGTGTGGCCGTTGACCTTGAACGAGCCTCCGGAAAGATTGTCCGCGACGTTGTCAACCTTGGCATCCTCGAGGAAGCCGACGAAGTCGAACTGGGAACTGGCTGGAACCCCTTGATTGGGTAGATCGGCCGCCCGGGCGCTGGGAGCGCACAGTGCCAGCCCCAGCGTGAGCAGGCTGGCGGCGTATTTGAGTGAATTGCGTTTCATAATTTTCCGTTTGTTGTTTGTTGAACTATTGTTTGTTGAACTGCGATTGGTTGAATGGTTGATAGTTATAGTTGGATGGGTACCTGGTGGATGGGGCTGGGTCTAGCGCTGGGATACAATTGCCGATGCGGGTGAACTTGGTGGTCACGTTATTGGATAGTTAAGTTCCAGCCGAACTTGACATTGCCGCTGCTGGTATTCGCGAGGTCGTCGAGTGCATAGAGCGACCACGCGCCGTTGGCTACTGTGCCGTTGAAGGCGGAGAGCGTCGTCGAATAGGGTCCCACGGGCGCGGGAGAGGGAAACGCGCTCCGAGTGCCAACGACCGTCGGCTTGAACGTGCCACTTACCAACGGGCTCGTGGACAGCACTTTTGTGGCACTATCATCAAAGGTGAGGTTCACGTTGTTGCAGGCCGTGCTGCCGCCGGCATCCGACATCAGCAGCACCTTCTGTCCGCCCGGCCCAACGAGCAGGAACTCCAGGTCCCCGGGCTGCGTATGGGTCAACCCTTTCAATTCAACGGTCACTTTGCTGATCTTGAAGCTCAGGTTTTTCACGTTGACCGAACCTCCGTAGGGGGTGGCCTTGCCCGAGGTGGGGAGACTGATATTGGCGCGCTTGACCCATTTGACGGGCACTCCAGCCCAACTGATCTGGCCTTCCGGCACCGCGGCGGACTCATACCCTCCCACCCCATCCAGCGTAAGCCGGAGCGTATCCACCAGGGTTCCCTTCTTCTTGCCACCGTCCCAAACCACCAGGTCAACCACCATTGGGCGTTGGGCACCCTCGAAATTCAGGTTGAAGCTGAGCGGCGTTGGCGTGGTGTTGCCCGGCGCAATTCCCTCGGCAATGGCCTGGCGGCGATCCCGCAAACCGCCCCGCCAACTGGAGGGAACGGAGTCGGTGAAACCACTGAGACCGGGGTTGGCAAAGGCATCGGCGGGGTCTCCGACAATGAAGGCCTCGATCGTATCGTAGAAATTCACACCGCCGGTAGGCGTGTAGGTGATGGCCTGGGTGAAAGTCTGCGCCGGCGCCGTGGGGGTCAGTCCCAGCGCGAGCAGGGCCAGTCCGTAGAGGCCGATTTGGTATTTGAATGATTGTATTCTCATGATTTGATCCTTTTGTTCGTTTTTGGTTTGTTGCTTGGTTATTGCTTCACTGGCTCTGGTTCGCGTTTTCTTTTTTTGCCTTTATGGTTTAATGAGCACTACCAAAATCCTAACAGCACCATCAGGGTCGGTCTATTGGACCTTAGTCTATATGGTTGGAGGAGCGGGTGGCCCCGGGGTTTTCCCGGCTCCAAGCCGCAGACGGAACGGAAAGCAGCACCCACACGCTTAGGCGGGTTGGGTATTTGAATGATCTTGTTTTCATGGCTTGATCCTGGGTTCTTTCCAGGTGGTTGCTTAGCTGGCTCTGGTTCGCGTTGGTATTTTTTCGTTCTTATTGGATGACCACTATTAAAGTCGTAACACCATCGCCGGGGTCAGTCTATTGGACCTTAGTCTATATGGTTGGAGGAGCGGGTGGCCCCCGGCGGGGGGCTGGTTCCAAGTCGCGGAATGAACGGTTTCACATATGATTGCGCTGGTTTTCTGATTCAAGAGGGGACTTCGTTCAGCGGCGGTTGCGGGCGGGTTGGGACCACGGCGCGCGGAACAACTTGGTCCTCGACCGTGGCGGCGGCGGTATTATGGCGTATTTTAGTTTGGCTTACGCGCGCCCAACTGTTAGGGTGATAGGACTTCGACATGGATACCGCCATCAAAGAAAACCGGGCGCCGCATATTTTCGGCCTGGGGTTCGGCCTCCTGGCCGCCGGAATCATCTCCACGGGATTCTTAGCGTACCGGCATTACGAGCAGCACTATCGCCGCGAAGTAGAACAGACGCTTTCTGCGGTCGCCGATTTGAAGGTGGGCGAACTGATGCAGTATCGTGAAGAGCGGCTGGGAGATGGCGGCATCCTGTTCCAAAACGCCACCCTCACCGCTTGGGTGCGGCGCTTTGTCGCGCAACCGCAGGACGCCGAGTCGCGGCGACAGATTCTGGACTGGATAAGCAGAATCCGGGAGCACTACCATTACGATCAGGCGCGGTTGCTGGATGCGCAGGGCGTTACCCGACTGGTCTTGCCGGAGCAGGCGGAACCGGACTGCCCCTTCCTTTCGCAGCGCGTTGCCGAAGCTCTGCGCTCGGGAAAAGTGGCCCTGCAGGATTTTTACCGGGACGAACACGACCAGCAAGTCTATCTGGCAGTAATGGTTCCTATCCGCGACGAAACGAAGGGCGGCCAACCGCTGGGGGTGCTCGCCTTGCGCATTGATCCGAGGACCTTCCTCTTCCCGTTCCTCAAACGGTGGCCGACCTCCAGCCAGACGGCCGAGACCCTGCTCTTCCGCCGGGAGGGCAATGACGCGCTCTTTCTGAACGAGCCGAAGTTCGGGACCAACACCGCCCTCGGCCTGCGGGTTTCGCTGGCGCGCCGGGAGGTGGTGGCGGTGCAAGCGGTGCTGGGGCAGGAAGGTATCGTGGAAGGGCTGGATTATCGCGGCATCCCGGTGCTGGCAGGGCTGCGCGCGGTGCCGGACTCGCCGTGGTTTCTGGTCGCCCGCATGGACTCTGCGGAGGTCTTTGCGGCGTTGCGCGAACGACGGTGGATGATGATCGGGACGGTCGCGGCCCTGCTCCTCGGCGCGGGCGCCGGCCTGGGCTGGCTTTGGCGGCGGCAGAGTAGTCGTTTCTTCCGGAAACAGTATGAAGCCGGGCAGGCGCTGCAGGCCAGCGAAGACCGCTTCCGATTGGTGATGGAGGCTACTCGCGACGGGGTGTGGGACTGGGACATTACCACTGGCGCGATGTATTACAGCCCGGCTTACCTGGGGATGCTCGGGTTCCGGCCGGAAGAGGTTTCGACGGATTCCCATTCGTGGCAGAACTGGATTCATCCGGAGGACTTGGAAAAGGCCTTGCGCAGGCATCAGGATTGCATCGAGAACCGGGGCGACGAATTTCATTTTGAAGCCCGGATGCGATCCAAGCAGGGCGAATGGCGTTGGATCTTGAGTCGCGGCAAGTGCGTCGCGCGGGATGCGCAGGGCCGCGCCCAGCGGCTGGTGGGCAGCAATGTGGACATCACCGAGCGCAAACGGATGGAGGCGGAGCTGCGGGAGAATGAAGCACGTTTCCGCGAACTCTTCGAGCACTCGCCGGACGCGGTGTTTGTGGAGGACGCCAGCGGCGTGGTGCTCGACGTCAATCCGGCGGCGTGTCGGCTGCACGGATTAAGCCGGGAAGAGCTGCTCGGAAAGAACGTGACGGACTTGGTCCCGCCGGAGTCGCGGGAGGAGGTCCGGGCCCGGTTCCCCCAGTGGTTTCGCCAAGAGTTGACCGTCGCCGAAGGGGTGTCCTATGGGGCGGATGGCCGCTTGGTAATGGTGGACATCACCGGGACTCCCATTCGCTATCGCGGTCAGACCGCCGTGCTGCTGCATGTGCGCGACATCACCGAGCGCAAGAAGATGGAGGAGGCGCTGCGCGCGAACCAAGCCGAGTTGGAATGCATTCTCGCCGCGACCGGTGATGGCATTCTGGCCGTGGACCGCCGCGGCCGGACCATCCACTGCAACCAGCGGTTTGGCGAGCTATGGCAGATCCCCCGGGAGCTTTTGGATTCCCGAGATGATCAGGCCCTGTTGGCTTTCGTTAAGGACCAGTTGACGGCTCCGGAAACATTCCTGCGGAAGGTGGAACAGCTCTACGAGTCGGACGCGGCGGACATGGACACCCTGACCTTCAAAGACGGCAAGGTCCTGGAGCGCTACTCTTTTCCCCTGAAGCTCGCGGGCTCGTTCGTTGGCCGGGTGTGGTCGTTCCGCGACATCACCGAGCGCCAGCGGACGGCGGAGGCTTTGCGGCTAAGCGAGGAGGAATTCCGGTTGGTGTTGGATTACAGCAGCGACGCCATCTTCTGGGCCGACGCGACCACCGGGCTCATCGTTCGCTGCAATCGCAAGACCGAGGAACTCACCGAATGCCCTCGCGCTGAACTGATTGGGCTGCATGTGAAGAAACTGCATCCGCCTGGTCCCGACTACCACGAGATCTTCCGGCGGCTCGCCGCCATGCCAGCCACCGAAAACGTCGAAACGGAATTCATCAGCCGGACGGGCAAACGCACGCCGGTCGTCGTCAATTTTTCAGTGGTCACCATCGGCCCGGAAAGAATTGTGCAAGGGATCGCCCGGGATATGACCGAGCACCGACAGGCGGAAGCCACGCTGCGCGAGAGCGAGGAACGACACCGGACCATCCTGCAAACGGCCATGGACGGCTTCTGGCTGGTGGATGTGCGGGGGTGCCTGCGGGAAGTCAATGCGGCCTATTGCCAGATGAGTGGCTATAGCGCTGCGGAACTGCTGGCTTTGCGGGTTACCGATCTGGAATCTAAGGAAACGGCCGCCGACACCGCCGCGCACATCGAGAAGATCGTGACGCGGGGCCGGGATCGTTTCGAGTCCCGGCACCGGCGCAAGGATGGCAGCATTTTTGACGTCGAAGTCAGCGTCCAGCACCGGGCCACAGAAGGCGGCCAGATGGTTGTTTTCTTGCGCGACATCACCGAACGCAAGCAGGCGGAGGAGGCTTTGCGGTTAAGCGTCGAGGAATTCCGCCTGGTGCTGGAGCACAGCAGCGACGCCATTTTCTGGGCTGACGCGGCCACCGGGTGCATCGTCCGCTGCAATCGCAAGACCGAGGAACTCACCGAATGCCCCCGCGGCGAACTGATTGGGATGCATGTGGAGAAATTGCATCCGCCTGGTCCCGACTACCACGAGATCTTCCGGCGGCTCGCGGCTGTGCCGGCCACCGAAAACGTCGAAACGGAATTCATCAGCCAGCCGGGCAAACGCACGCCGGTCGTCGTCAATTTTTCGGTGGTCACCATCGGCCGGACCAAAATTGTGCAAGGGATCGCCCGCGACATCACCGAACGCAAGCGGGCGGAGGAGGCCCTGCGGTTGGCCGCGGAGCAGCGCCGGCTGGCGTTGGCGGCGGGCAACCTGGGAACCTGGGACTACGACTTCGCCACCCGCACCGGATTCTGGGACGAGCGTTGCCGCGCCATCGTCGGCGTCACCGCTGCCGAGAAGGTCCGTTTCTCGACCGCCACCGCCCTCATGCATGAGGAAGATCGGCTGCGCATGGAGCGGACGATCCAGGAAGCGCTGCGTCCCGACGGCAGTGGCGTTTATGCCGCGGAATACCGCGTGGTCTGGCCGGACGGCACCGTCCGGTGGGTGGCGTCCAACGGGCAAGCTTTCTTTCAGGGCGAGGGCGAAGCTCGCCAAGTGGTCCGCTTTATCGGGACCTTGAGCGACATCACCAATGCCAAGCAGGCGCAATCCGCGGTGCGGGAAAGTGAACAACAATTCCGCCTGGTGCTGGAGCACAGCAACGATGCCATTTTTTGGGCCGACGCGGAAACCGGGATCCTCGTTCGCTGCAACCGCAAAGCCGAAGAACTCACCGGCCGCACCCGCGCTGAACTGATCGGTATGCACCAGAAGCAACTGCATCCGGCCGAGCTCGGTTACACTGAAGTTTTTCGGAAGGCGGCGGCGCTGGCGTCCATGGAAAACATCGAGGCGATAGTCCTCAGCGCCACCGGAAAGCGCACCCCCGTGGTCATCAATACTTCGGTGGTCACGCTCGGCTCGAAAAAGATCATGCAAGGGATCTTCCACGACATCACGAATCGCAAGCAAGCGGAGGAAGCCTTGCGGCAGGCGCACGACGACCTGGAGGTTCGGGTTCAGGAACGCACGGCCGAACTGCGGCAGACCAACGAGAGCCTGTACCGGGAGATTCGAGCGCGCCAGCAGATGCAAACGGAATTGGCAGCGGCGGAAGTTCGCTACCGGACGGTGGCCGATTTCACGCATGATTGGGAGTATTGGGAAACGTCGGAATTCTGCCTGGAATATTGCTCCCCCTCCTGCGAACGAATCACTGGGTATCTTCCCGGGGATTTCATCGCAGAACCGCGCCTGCTGCAATGGATCATCCATCCGGAAGACCTCGATCTCTGGCTGAAGTACCGGCAGACCGAGCCGGTGGCGCGGGGAGGCAGCCCGGTGGTGTTCCGGATTCGGCGAAAGGACGGGCGCATTCGTTGGATGGAACACGTCGGCCAACGGGTGTTCGACAAGGATGGCCGGTTTCAAGGCCTCCGGGCCAGCAACCGCGACATCACCGATCGCAAAGAGAAGGAGCTCGAATTCCAGAAATTACGGGAAGCCCTTGCCTATGTGACGCGGGTGACCACCGCTGGCCAGTTCGCCGCGTCCCTGGCGCACGAACTGAATCAACCCCTGACCGCCATTTTGTCCAACGCCCAAGCGGCGGAACGGTTTCTGGCCACCAGCCAGCCGGATCTTGCTGAAGTGCAGGAAGCGCTCCGCGAAATCCGGGCGGACAGTCAACGCGCCGGCAGCGTCATCCACGGCCTGCGCGCCATGTTCCAGCGCACCGGCCATGAACGGGGCGCGGTCCGGCTCAACGAAGTGATTCAGGAAACCGCCGATTTGCTGCGCAGTGAGTTTGTCTTGAAAGAGACGTCGCTGCAGTTGGAACTCGCGCCCGAACTTCCCACCGTGTGGGGCAACCACACCGAGTTGCAGCAGGTGGTGCTGAACATGATGGTCAATGCCCTGGAGGCCATGACCGCCGTCCCGCCGATTGCGCGCCGTTTGCAGGTCCGCACCCGCCTCGCCGATGCGGCCCGGATCGAGATCTCGCTCCGGGATTCCGGCCCCGGGATTGCGGCCGCGCAGTTCCTGCGCTTGTTTGAGCCGTTCGTGACCACCAAGGCCACCGGCATGGGCATGGGGCTGGCCATCTGCCAGTCCATCATCGAGGCGCATGCCGGACACCTGCAGGCGCGCAACAACCTAGAGGGCGGGGCTACTTTTGAGTTCACCCTCTCGATCCATCCAGCAGGAGCAAACCCATGAGTAATACCACCGCCACCGTCCTGATAGTGGATGACGATGCCAGCGTGCGCAGCGCGTTGGCGCGGCTCATCCGGTCGGCGGGTTGGCAGGCAAAAACCTTCGCGTCCGCCCGGGAGTTCCTGGAACAGGGCCCACCCGCCGGCCCGGGCTGCCTGGTGCTGGATATCCGGATGCCCGGCTTGAGCGGCTTGGATCTCCAGGCCGAGTTGACCGCGCGGGGTTTCCAGATGCCCATCATTTTCATCACCGGACATGGGAGCATCCCTCTGAGCGTGCAGGCCATGAAAGGCGGGGCGGTGGATTTCCTGACCAAGCCTTTCAAAGATCAGGATTTGCTGGCGGTCATCCAGGAAGCCCTCCAGAAGAGCGTGCGGCTGCAGGTGGTCCAGGCGGAACAGGCCGATATTCAAGGCCGCCTCCAAACCCTGTCGGCGCGGGAGCAGGAGGTGCTTCGCCTGGTGGTCAAAGGCCTGATGAACAAGGAAATTGCCGACGCGCTCAGCGTGTGTGAGGGTACGGTCAAAGCCCACCGCGGCCGCGTGATGCACAAAATGCGGGTGACTTCGATTGCCGAGCTGGTGCAGGCCGTCGGCCGCGTCCAAACCAGGGAGCCCGCGCCGGCCCCCAGCCCGCCCAAAGTCACCTAGCCGCGGGTGCGGAAGTGCGCAGGGCTGGCGAGACAAAGGTTCTCCGGAAAACCGCGAGCCTCAAGCCAGCAGCAAAGCCGCGAATCTTATGATCCAGCAAACCAATCAGACCACGTCCAAGCCGCTCATCGCGGTGGTGGATGACGATCTATCGGTACGGACCTCCCTGGCGCGGTTACTACGTTCGGCTGGATACGCGGTGCAATTTTTTGGCTCCGCCCCGGAATTCCTCGAATCCATCGCCACTGCCATCCCCCAGTGCCTCGTCTTGGACGTGCAGATGCCGGGAATGAACGGCTTCGAGCTGCAATCCCGATTGCGCGCCCTGGGCCAGCAAATGCCCATCGTCTTCATGACCGCCCACGACACGCCGCAAACGCGCGCTTCCGCCAGCCAAAGCGGAGCCGTCGGGCTACTCTTCAAACCGTTCAACGACACCGCGCTCCTCGAATTACTGGCCAGGGCGATGAGGTCGTAGCACCGGCGAACGGATCCGACCGCAATTCAAGGCCGCGACCAAACATTGCCGCGGCCTGGGCGCGGGTGGCTTGTCGGCCGCGGCTGTCGCCAGAGGTTCAACGCCATCCAATCGGTGTGGGCGTCCGATGTCACCCACCGTTGGGTTAGTTCGTTGCTTTGCCGGGGGCCCGCTGCGCCCAAGCGGATTAAAAATGAAGCATGGCCGACATACTTTCCAACCCTCGCCCGCTAGGTTGCTTCTTCATTTTGCCTTTTGCATTCACCTACTGACCCATGACTAAAGTCCAATAGCCAGGATTGGAAAGGTGCGATATATTTTGAACGCAGTCAGGCAACGGAAATAAATGAACCTACAAAATTAAGCACGGTCAGACTACTTTCCCACCCTTGCTCGCTAAGCTGCTGGCTTTGTTATTACGGATTTTTCATTCAAATATTGTTTTATATGCTTGAGCAAACAACGGATTTGGCAACGCGCCCGCGTCGCGTCGCGTTGGTGGATGACGATCAGTCCATCCTCAAAGCACTGGCGCGCCTGCTGCGCTCGGCCGGATACGCCGTTGAAACCTTCGGCTCGGCCCAGGAATTCCTCGACTCCACCACCGCTTCCTCCGCACAGTGCCTCGTCCTGGACGTGCAGATGCCGGGGATGGGCGGCTTCGAGCTTCAATCCCGGTTGGACAATCTGGGTCGGCAAGTGCCGGTCGTGTTCATCACCGCCCACGACACGCCACTAACGCGGGCTTCCGCCTGCCGAAGCGGGACGGTCGGCCTGCTCTTCAAGCCGTTTTTCGACACCGCGCTCCTGCAATTACTTGACCAGACGGTGGGAGCGTGGAATAGCCAGCCGGCTTAGGTGCGAGAGTCAAAATCCAAAATGAAAAAGCAACCTAGCAGGCACGGGTTGGATAGTAGCTCGGCCATGCTTAATTTTGCATAGCTCTATGCGCATCATGCCTGCACCGCCAATTGGCCCGCGTCAATGCGTGGCATCCTTGGGCAAGAGGCGGTTAATGGCCTCACGCGCCCCGTCAGGCGACAGTGCGGCTGCCAAAGCCAGAGTGTGCTCCAACTCGCCGCGCTGGCTTTGCAGTGCGTTCCGCTGCCGGCTGCAAGCCTCGCGGAGCGGCTTCACGAATTTCCAATGAATCCAATCCCAGTTCAAAGTATCGCCAGCCGTCTGGCTAAAGGCATACCGATTGAGCGCCCACCAGCGACCAATCGCCTGAACCGCTTCGATGACCGTTTGCGGGGTGGCTTGGGATGCAAGTCCCAGCAACGTCGCGCGCCGGCCCTCCACCGCTCGCGCCAGAATTTCACGATACCCGGCTTCGCCCCCCGGAAGCTCCTTTGCCGCCGGTCCCCGCAAAGGAGTTGACCGCAACCGAGCCGGCAGGTCCGCGGGTATTGCCGCCAGGTCGCATGCCAGACAGGACCACGCTGTCACCAAGGCGTCCGTCGGATCGCCCAATAGAGTCGCCAATTCGCGCAACACTTCCTCGTCAGTGCGGCGGAGGTACGACGCATCCGCCACGCACCGCTGAAAATAAAACAGGTTGGGCAGAACCATGATCGGTTGCTGGGCGTTGGCGAACCAGCCCCGGACCTGCCCGCGCAAATGACCCTCCTCCTGGCCCACGATGCGGCGAATGTCCGCAAACTGGAGCACGGGCGCGGGCGGCGTCGGTTCGAACTCCACGGCTTCGTAACAGAAGATCACGCTCTGCTGGCTCAGGTTTTGGTTTTCGGTGATGGCGATCACTTTGCGCCCGTTGCCCCAACCATCGCGGGTGGAACGGCCTGGCAGCAGGAGCGTCGGGGCGAAGCGCTCCCACTCGTTACGGAAGCCGCGCAACTCGGCCTCTACGAACGGCTCGATCGGCTCCTGCCACACTCCCTTTGTTCCCCAGCCACACCATAGAAACGGGATGACCAACTGGCGCTTGGGGTGCGTGCCATGCCGACGAATCGCGGCGCGATCCGCCGCAAAAACCGCCAGCCAATCGGCGGGTTTCGCGCCCGCATACCCGCCCGGATCGCCGTCAATGGTCACGTAGGCATCGGCGTTGTTCAGCACGGCGGTGATGGCTTCGCGATGCGCAAAGAATTGTTCGCGGGCCAGGGGATCATCGAGTCGGACCACGACTTGGTGCGGGAAAAAGTTGCGATCCATCCACGGAGAACGCGCCAGCTCCGGCTCGCACAACAAATTGGGCGTGCGGGCCAGCCAGCATTGCAAGTCGAGCTTCTGGGCCTCGGAAATGGTCTTCCGGAAGGCGCGCAATTCAGCGGCGTCAGCTTTGGAGAGCGGGGCCGGGATGGCTTCGGTGACTGGCCACAGCATGACGGTGTTGTAGCCGATGCGGTGCAAGAGTTGAAACATTGCGCGGTAATCCTGGCGTTGCCATTTGCGCACCGCGAACGGGTACGAATAGTCCCAGCAAGCGTGGAGGTAAAAGCCACAAACGGAAGTCTGGTCCGGCGTTCGCGGGGTTTTGGTTTCGCTGGCTGCGAGAACTGGGAATTCCAGCCACAGAAGGATGGCCAGAAGAACGAGGAGAGGTTTGTGGTTGCAGACCGCTGCTTTCCGGATCATGGCCGCCACCTTAGCGACTCGGCCCGCCCGCCTCAAGTTTCATACGAACGCCGGGCGCGGGCCGGAGCGCGGATTTCTCCGCCGCCCGTCAGCGCAGATCGAAGCCCTGCAATCCGCCCTCCGTCCAGTCCAGGTTGTAATCGTTGAGCGTACCCGGATTCAACTGGCGGTAGCGAACAAACTGGGAATGCCCGTCCACGCACATCAACGACAATCCCTGCGTGCCGTGACCCGAAACCGCCGGGGTTTTGACACTGGTCGCAAAGCAACACGTTTGCGCCTTCCGGGAGGGAAGGCGCACTTCCCCGAGTTTGCGCGTGGTTACCAGAATGGGATCCTTGTCGGTCGCGTAGAACTGGAACAGATGATAGTAGGAGCAGGGGAAAAGCAGATCGTTTGTCGAGATCCCGGTGGCACTGCCGTTCAGCGCGGTCCATTCGATGTTCCAGCCGCGCCCGCGATCCGACGCACAACGGAAGAACGCGCGTTGATTCGTGCTGACATACGGATGGTAAAGTTTGAGCAAATCCACGAACGGCATCTGCGGCCAGGAACGACCGGAGTAGGGGAAGCGATCCGTGTTGTCGCCCAGATACATGATGCTGGTCACGCCGATCTGCTTGAGGTTGGAGAGACAATTCGTGAGTTCCGCCTTGGCCTTGGCTTTCGCGAGCGCCGGCAGGAGCATGGCGGCCAGGATCGCGATGATCGCGATGACGACCAGCAACTCGATCAACGTGAAAGCATCGGAGCGGTCTTTGCGCAAGTCAGCGAACATAGCGGACACAACTTTGCCCCATCCCGCGCACAGAGCAAATGTTTTTCTCTACCGAGTGGCAGCGCTGGGAGCGCTGGAGCGCTGCGCGGCAGCTTTGCGGCCTTGACTTCTTGCGCAAGTGGCACATAGAAAACCACCATCGGCTCGTTAATTTCATCGGGTCAAAATTGGTGTCAGCCTAACGGCAGTGAGGGAAGCCAACCGACCCCAAAGGAGGTTGGTCTTCCCCTCTGCCTGTCTTCTGGTTTGGTGTCCCATTACCTTATACCGCGTCGAACTTGGCGGCCGTGCAATTGGGCTTCGACGCCGGCAAGTCGTTCAGCGCCCTGGGCTGGGCCGAGGCCCGCGCCCTGTCGTTGCTCGCCTTGCGGAATCGCGCTGGCCACGACGGCAACATCTATCAGGCGGGGGACTGGAGCGCCAAGTATCAGGTTACGGACGAAGTCATCTTCCAGAGCAACGCCCAGTCCTGGATGCAATGGGGGCTGATGCAAAGCCACCTGATGTCGCCGGTCGGCGACCATTGGGTACCCGTGGTGGGTGGGAGGTGACTGAATTGCTTCGCTACCTTCTTCCCAACAGTCTCCCCGGTCGCGTTCGGCCCGCGCTGCGGCGTTGCGGCAGTGCGGTCCTATGGCCTAAACTCCTGCTCGGCTGCTGCTTTTAGAATCTCGACGCTGGAAAGCACGGTGTCAGCGGTCTTGGTGCCACTGGCGAGGTTGGTCTCTTTGAAGGCGAAGAGCAGCCCGCCCACGGTGCGAAAATCTTCGTACGCTGTTTCGAAGTTCATCACGCCCATTGGCCCACCGGAAATAGTGCCGCAGGAGTAAAGAATGTGGCCGGTGTCGGGATCAATGCTTGCGGTCACGGTTAAATTGCTTTCGACCGGCACTTCCAGCACGCGCAATCGTTTACCCTGCCGTTCGACCCCCGGCTTTTCGACCACCTTGTCTTTGTGCGTCAGCAACTGCCAGGGCAAGTCCAGACGAACCGCTTGCAGGATCATGGCCTGAAGTGCCGGACCGGCAGCGGCCTTGCCGTCGCGCCAACCCGTCGCCCCGTCGAGGATGCGAACTTCCTTGCCCTTGTTTTCGTCACCGATCTCCGATCGAAGTCGTAGCGGCCGGGCAAATGCCCGCAAGAGGAGGCCGCTCCTGCCGATCTGAGTCGCGGCCTCCACCTTTCCGGTTTCGCGAAGGGCGACGGTCGCTTCGAGGCGGTCTCGACCCCCATAAGCATTGACGACTTTCGCGATGAGTGACGCCGACTCCTCCGCTGCGAAGGCGACTTCCGCAAGGAACAACATCCCGATCAAAATCAGTGAACGCATCATGGTTGCAGTATTTCGCGCCCCGCCGGAGAGCGCAATTACTTTGCGACCATTCTCCTCAACGGACTGAGTTTCGGATGGCGCCTGACCACGGGTTGTTGCTACGAATCGCCGCCCCGAAAAAGCAGCTTTGATCGAATTTTGGCCAGTTAAGATTGAAGTGAATGGCCGGCTGCGATCATCATCTCGGAACCGTGACGAAACGTAACCTCACCCCCAGCGTCCGAGGCGGGATTGCCTGTCTTCTGGCGACGGCTGGCTTGCTCACGCACTTGCACGGTGCGTCCTTCAAGAGCGTCGCCGTTGTGACCGGTGAGCGCGCCGGTGAAATCGAGCAGAATGTCGCGGCGTTGCTCGCCGAGCGGATCGCCGCATTGGGCGGCGTTCCCATCCGCGTGTCCAACGAAGGGGGCGCGGATCGGCCAATGCCGGGCGAACTCGTGATTCTCCTGGGGATGCCAGAGCACCACACGCAGATGCGAGCGCAGTTTGATGCGCTGCGGATCGCGCCTTTGACGTGTCAGTCACCCGGGCCGGAAGGATTTCTTCTCCAAACTGTCCCGCGCGAAGGCGGTGGCTTGCTGATCGTGGCAGGTGTGGACCCGCGTGGGGTTTTGTATGGAGCGGGAGAGATGTTGCGCCGCTTGGTTCTCCGCGGTTCGGCGGTCGAATTTGCGGCGCAGTTGACCGTGCGAAGCGCCCCGGCATTTGAGGTTCGCGGGACGCAGTTTGGCCAAAGCTCCGGGGCGCTCAACCGCGCGAAGGTTCGGCCTTGGACGGAAAGCGACCGCCGCCAGGCGGTTTTGGATTTCGCCTTGGCCGGCTTGAATACTGTGGAGGTTGGAGAAGGCTTGCCCGCGGATGATCCGCTGTATCGGTTGTTGAAATCGTTCGGTCTCAAAACGCTGATTCACTATGGCCCGAATGCCGGAGACGGTCCGCCCGAGTGGCGCGCCGCGGAGTCCATTGGGCGGTCGGGGTATCTGTGCCCGTCCGTTCCGGCGGCGCGAGAGGCTTTGCTCAAGCGATGCGAGGAGCGCTTTCGCGGCAGCGCGCCGGTGGATTATGTGCGGTTCTACGGTGGCGATGGCGGCGGTTGCGAGTGTGACCGCTGCAAGCCCTACGGCGGTACCTTCATCCGCCTGTGCGAGGACTTGGCGCGGATCATTCACCAATATCACCCGCAGACCGAGATCTTCATCACGAACCAGAAGTTCGATAATGCCGACGACCAGGCGATCTTCGCTTATCTGCAAGCGCAGCCGCGTCCGTGGTTGCGCGCCTTCTGCTATGGCCCCGGCTCGGATGCGATGAGCTGGCAACCCGGGCATCGGCAGACGCACCGGATGGATCTGTTTCGGTATCCGGGTTTCGGGCCGCCGGGTCGCTACCCGGAAGAGATCCTCCACCAACTCCCGCCGGGTCAGGACCTCGTGTTCTTCAACGAACTGACGCACTGGCGCTATTCGCAGAACGGCTTTCTCCAGGCGTATCCCCGGGCCGATCGGAATGGCGATCAACCGCCGCCTTGGAATCACTTTCTTTATGAGCGCCGACCCGATCGGGCGCTGACGATGGTTTACGACCGCCTGACGTTTTTCGCGTGGCCGCGATATTATCATTGGTACTTCAACCAGGTGATGCGCTATGGCATCGGCGACGTGACGCATTCCAGCGGGACGCACGACCATTTCAACCAGTGGATGTGGCAGCGGCTGTTGTGGTCGCCGCAGCGGAGTGTCGAGGACGTTGTGTCCGAATACGCCCGGACCTGGTTCGGTCCGGAAGCCGGACCGTTGATGGCCGAAGCTGTTTTTCAGTTGGAAGACAACCTCGCGGAGAAACCGGGCGTCCCGATCGCCGAGAAAGCGGGAATCGAACGCTATGACCGTTTGGTCCGGCAGGCGGGAGCGAAGCTGCCGCCCGCGCGAATGAAAAACAACTGGCTCTGGCGGGAATACATGCAAAAGGCGGTCTTGGACAAATACATCCAGCAGAGGGTGCGGCAGCAGACTCGGCTGCGGGAGAGAATTGAAAAGGCGGTTGCGGACAGGAACTCCGATCAGGTTATCAATCGCGCCCTGGGTTGGCTTGATGAACTGCGCGAGACTTCGGATATGGCGCGTTTGCGCAGAGAGGCTGCGCGTCTGGGGGAAGAGAGCAATGTCCTCTTCGGCGTCCGCAGCGAGGGCCTATTCAACCTTGACCACGATTTCATCGGGCTTGGCTGGCTGAAACGTCAGTTGCAACGCGCCTTGGTCGCGCACGGCGTCGAACGGGCCGAACAGTTGCGCCTGATCACTCATTACGAGGATCCGGGCGAGGGCGGATTCTATGACGCGGGCGGAACTTTGGACCATTGCCCCAACATCACACACGGCTACCCGTATGATTTTGGCCAACCCTTCGTCGCGGAGATGCTGTCGGAAGGCAATCGTCCCAGCCAGCGGATGATGCACTACACGCAGGACGAGGAGCAGGGCGTGACGCTCCGTTATCGCGGCCTTGAGCCGAACTCCGCCTACCGCATCCGGTTCAGCCTGGTGCGACCGTGGTATCAAGACCGCTATCGCAGCCGGATGAATCAGCACACCGAAACCATTTACGCTGGCGATCTGGTACTGGCCCGCGACCTCGAAGTGCCCGAACGAATGAGTGACTACTTCACCTTCGACATCCCGCGCGAAGCGATCCGCAGCGGTGAACTGGTCATTCGTTTCGAGCGCGCCGCCGACGTTGCGCAGGGAACGCGACTCGAACGCGAAGCGTGGCGAAACAGCGGCGGTTGGGGAACGATCGTTTCCGAAGTCTGGCTCATGAAACGCCATCCGAATGAAGACTTCCACGCCACAGACTCTGCGAAGTAATTCGATGCTCGAACCCGGTGCTCCATTGGGCATTGCTGGGACCGTGAGCCAAATTCTGGCGCGGTTATGAAACAATTACCACGAAAGGGAACGAACGCTTGAAAGGACCGTCAATGAAAACAGATACGAATCGGGCCCAGGGAGTTGTGACCCGGCTGGCCGCCCTTTTGGCCGTGGTCGTCGGCACAATTCTATCAGTCACCGAAAGCCAAGTCGCCGAGGTGAAGGACGCCGGCCCCAACGCCTTCGAGCGGGAGTTGGTCCGGGATCCGCATTTCCGCGGCGGTTTCCTCGTGCTCGATTCCAAGCCCGGACAGCGGGTCGTTACCGGTGAACTCGCGGGAGGCGAGCCCGCCGTTAAGCCGGTCTGGGACCTGGCGCAATGGTCGAGCAAGTTTCCATTGGCGATCGCGCCCGGTTGCCGCCAAACCAACGGCGCACTGGCGTTTACGAACGCCGCCAAGCAAATCGTAATCGGCAGGCTCGGCGGCGAAGGCGACCTGCTTCTCAGGGTGAACGCCAGTGTCGAATACGGCACTCGGGCGCGTCAGGAAGGCGAGCCGTGGGTGCATCTCCTGGTGCAGCAGGAGTTCAGCGCACCGCCGTCGCTCGCGGAGCTTCGCGCTGCGCGGTTGCACATCGCCGCGAGGCTGGTGCGCTCGCGGGCCGTGAAGACGTCGGATTACTCCCCTGGCAAACACGCGGCGCAGTTTCAGTTGTTCTTCACGGTGCAAAATCGCAACCGGCAATCGCCAGGTTTTGGGTATTTGCTGTGGTTCGGCGTCCCGCTCTATGACGACCGGCACCGCATCCCGGTCGGGCACAAGTCGAAGGATACCGCCGGCTCGGAGATGTTCATCTTCACGCCCGACGGCAGCAGTTACACCAGTTTGAGCGCACACGACGGCGGCTGGGTCACGGTGGACAAAGACCTCCTGCCGTTGCTGCGGGAGGCGCTCGAAACGGCATGGGCGCGGGGCTTCCTCACTGAGTCGCGGGCGATGACCGACTACCGTATCACCGGTCTTAACTTGGGCTGGGAAGTGCCTGGCATCTTTGATGTGGAGATGCAAGTGCGGGACTTGAGCTTCAAGGTTAGTCGCAAAGCGTCGGGAAAGTGAGTTCCGCAGGAGTGCAGTTTACGAATTTTTATGAACGAAACCACGAACCGGCGGAAAGCGCAACCGGCCTGGAACGGCGGAAGAACCATGGCTCGCCTCGATGCGGCCAACGAAACGATTGTCGTTACGAAGCAAACCATGAAAACACTCACCATCATGCTGGCCCTTGCCGTCACGTCCGCTGCGTCCAGCGGAGCGGAATTCCACGTGTCGGTCAACGGCGATGACGCCGCGAACGGCTCCAAGAAGCACCCGCTTAAAACCATTTCCGCAGCAGCGCAACGGGCCCAACCGGGCGATGTGATCACCGTGCATGAAGGCGTCTATCGCGAACGCGTCAACCCGCCGCGCGGCGGCGAGTCCGATCGCAAACGCATCGTCTATCAGGCCGCCCCGGGCGAGCAGGTCGTCATCACGGGGTCGGAAGTCATCACGGGTTGGGAGAAGGTTCAAGACGACGCTTGGAAAGTCACGATTCCGAATAGCTTTTTTGGAAATTTCAATCCCTACCGCGATGTCATTCACGGCGACTGGTTCGCGCCCAACGGACGCGTGCATCATACCGGCGCGGTCTATCTCAACGGGGTTTGGTTGACCGAGGCGGCGAGTCATTTGAACGAAGTGCTCAAGCCGGCCGGCGACCGGCCCCTCTGGTTTGGGCGGGTGGACGGCGCTGCGGACGGGGACTATCTCCTGAACCTGGCCGCCATCAAAGTCGGGCCGCAGCGAATCGCGGCCGACCGGTTTGCCGACAAGCACGGCGAGTTGCACGTGGCGCCCAATGCAGCGGGCGACCCGTGCGTTGGATGGATTCGCGCCGGCAGTTGGCTGAAATATAACGGAGTCGAATTTGGCACCGGCACGGAGAACCTGGAGTTTCGCGCCGCGTCCGTGACCGGCGGCGGGGAGATCGAGATTCGGTTGGACCAACCGGAGGGCGAATTGCTGGGCACGTGTGCGGTCACCGATACCGGCGACTGGCACGTTTTTGCCACTTTCACCGCCAAGATAAAACCGACCCGCGGCGAGCGAAGTGTTTGCCTTGTGTTCCGGTCGCGCAAAGCCACCACCGACAACACCACGATCTGGGCGCAGTTCAAGGGCGTGAACCCGAATGAACAAAAGGTCGAGATCAACGTCCGCCAGACCGTCTTTTACCCGGACCAGCCCGGCCGAAACTTCATCACCGTGCGCGGTTTCACCCTGGAGCACGCCGCCCCGCCGTGGGCGCCGCCGACCGCCGAGCAAATGGGATTGATCGGCACGCACTGGAGCAAAGGGTGGATCATCGAGAACAATGTCATCCGCTACTCCCGTTGCTCCGGAGTGGCGCTGGGCAAATACGGCGATGCGTGGGACAACCGCGCCGAGTCCGCCGAAGGCTACGTCGGCACGCTGACGCGCGCCCTGACGAACGGCTGGAACAAGGCGACCGTCGGCAGTCACATCGTCCGCAACAATCAGATCTCGCACTGCGAGCAGACTGGCATTGTCGGCAGCCTCGGCTGCTCGTTTAGCATCATCACGGGTAACGAGATTCACGACTGCCATGTGCTGCGGCTGTTCAGCGGCGCGGAGATGGCGGGCATCAAGTTCCACGGCGCGATTGATGTCGAGATCAGCCACAACCACATCTACCGCAACGGCAGCTTCGGCATCTGGCTCGACTGGATGGCGCAGGGCGCGCGCGTCACCGCCAACCTGCTCCACGACAATCAAGGCCAGGACTTGTT
>CAIKLQ010000133.1 GCA_903828255.1 uncultured Verrucomicrobiota bacterium | reverse complement strand
TTTCACGGTCTGCAAATCCAAGCCCGCCTTCCGCACGAGCTTCTTGAAGGTTTCGGAAAGCCCGCAGCGCCCGCTGCCCCGCTGCCCGGCCAGGGTGGGCAGAATGAAGACTTCCGGCTTGTCGTTGCCCGCCAGCTTGTTCAACCGCGCCAGCAAGTCCGGGTGAAGTGGCAACGTGACTTTCGCGCCGGTCTTGGCCTGCTGGTAAGTGAGGGTTTCCCCGGCCAAGTCCACGCCTTCCCATTGCATCCGGCAGCAATCGCACAACCGCGCCCCGGTGAAATAGGCAAACAGGATCAAGAGCTTCCATTCGCCTTCCGCCGTGTCCACCAGCATCTTCACTTCTTCCGGGGTGAACGTGCCGCGTTCCATGCTGTCAGCTTCGGGCAGTTCCACGGCTTCGGCGGGATTGGTGGTAATCAGCCCTTGCCGGCGGGCCACGTTCAAAGCCCCGCCGATAATCTTCACGTCCAAGCGAACCGTGGTGGGCGAAAGCTTCTTGGCGGTGCGATAATCCAAAAAGCGTTCCACGTCCGCCGCTGTGAGGCTCGTCAGGGGTTTGCTGGCCTTGTTGCCCAAAGTCTCCAAAAACTCACCCACAGCCATGCCGTAGCGTTCCCCGGTGCTTTTGGCCTTCCGTCCGCACTTGCTCGCCAGCCAAGTGTCGAAGTGCGATTTGATGGAAACGGATTGCAAGGTTTCGCCGGTGTCCGCTCGCTTCATTATGTCCTTCAGGACTTCGCGGGCTTGGGCTTCCGTGAGTTCGCCGCGCCGGGCGAGTTTGGAGGCCCGCTCAAACTCCATCGCCAGAGCCAGGGCTTTGCTGCGGTCTTCCTGTTTGGTGCTGCGGAGAATCCACCGGCCATCGGGTCCAAGGTAGGAGGCGTGCCAGTAGGGTGATTTTGGTCTTTGGTGTATGCTTGCCATAACGGTGCTAAGAATAGTGCTAAAGTCCACCCATGTCAACAGCGTTTGAATATGCTGATAATAAAGGGTTTTATGGGTGTCATCCTTGCGGAAACGAAAGCTCCCAGCGATTCCCGCGCAGCGAAGTTGGAGGTCGAAACCACCCCTGCACCTGCCGGCGTGCGCCCGAACTCGGGCGCAGCAGGCTCCGCGGTTGAAGCAGGGTTGGAAATTCTGTTCCCGCACCAAAACCCGGCAGTTGCTCCGCCCGGGGACCGGCGCCCGCCACCGTATGACTCGATGGGCGTCCCAAGTTCCGGCTTCGGTGGGAAAGCGCCCGGCTACCGGTCCCGATGGCCCCATGTATTGCAGCGCCGCGCGTCCTTCCGCGATTTTGCGTGACAGTGCGCGCCCGCTGTTTATAGTTGCGCGCCTCAGACGACCCTATCGTCTAGCGGTTAGGACACTGCCCTTTCACGGCAGCGGCCTGGGTTCGATTCCCAGTAGGGTCGCCACTTCTAAAGCACTTGCAATACATCGCTAAATCCCCGTAAAATCAGGCAGAAAAGTATGAGTCAAGAGCCTACGTCTGCCGCAACTGGCAGGAACTCGCTGGCAACTCGAACAGAAGTAAAGGGGGTCTGTTGCCACCATGTTGCCACGAAAAACGGCGGCCGTTTCAAGGTGCAAAGTCCGCGGGAAAAGCCTCTGGCGCGTCCGATGGCGAGAAATGGGACGAATGCATCGAAAGTTCTTTACATCGCGCGCAACGGCCGAGGGCCACGGCGCGTTGGTGTGCGGGGAGGCCCTACCCGACTAATAGCTATGTGCCCGAGGTGGCGGATTGCAGACGTCTGCATCAGGACGGGTAGAGGTGGCGGGGCGGTTGGAAGATGCGAAGCCTTGGCCGGGCGGAGATGGTCGCTTGGTTGCCGGTCCGGCAGCCGCGACTTGTGTCCGCTGGGGGCAAGGCTATCCTGCGCGCGTTGTGCCGCCACGCATCCTTTCACTCGACCAGTTTCGCGGTTACACGGTGCTGGCCATGTTCGTCGTCAATTTCCTCGGCGATTTTGCGGTAACCCCGGCGCTGTTGAAACACACCAATACGTTCTTCAGCTACGCCGACGCGGTCATGCCGCAGTTCTTTTTTGCGGTGGGATTCGCTTATCGGCTCACCTTTCTGCGAGCGGCGGCGAAGCAGTCCGCCGGCGTTTACCGGCGGTTCTGGAAGCGCAACGGGAGCCTCATCTTGCTTGGCGCGCTCATGTACTTGGGTCCCGAGGTGGTGCGGGCACTGACGCGGGAGCACCCACTTACGTTGAAAGCGTTTCTGACGCAGGCGATCTGCGAAGAACTGTTTCAAACCCTGGTTCACATCGGCATCACTGCGCTGTGGATCCTGCCGGTGATTGGGTCCCGACCAGTTGTGCGAATTGCGTGGATGCTGGGTTCGGCGGGTCTGCATCTCGGTTTGTCGCATTGGTTTTACTACGAATGGGTCACCCAGGTGGCGGGGATTGACGGCGGGATGTTGGGTTTTCTGACCTGGACGATTCCCATGATTGCCGGGTCGTTGGCGCACGATGTTCTGACACAGCAGGCGGAGCCCGCAAAGGCGGTGCGAGCCTTGTGGTGGTATGGGGTCGGGGTGATGGTGCTTGGCTACGGACTCTCGTGTTTGAATCTGGTCACGCCGCCGAATTCAGCGGCTTCAACCGGGGCAAGTTCCTGGCTCGTGGCGCCGCCCTTCGTGCCGCCCACGCATCCGGTGAACTTGTGGACGATGAGTCAGCGGGCAGGCAGCGTTTCGTATCTGACCTTCGGCGCGGGTTTGGCGCTGGCCTTGTATGCCGGGTTCGTGTGGGCCTGCGACATTTGTCGGTGGCAGCTCGGGATTTGGCGCACGTTGGGGACGAACGCTTTGGCGGGCTACGTGATTCACAGCATAGTGGCTTTGGCCTTCGGCCCGCTGCTCGCGCGCCGGGCGCCGGGCGGCGTGGTGATCGTCGCACTGCTGGTTTACCTGGGGATCTGTTACGGCGGCGTGCGGCTACTGGAGAGAAAGGGGATTCACTGGCGAATCTGAAAGGGGCGGTGGAATGCCGGCCCTCAGTGGCTGGGTTTGTCCTGCCGGAATATGGTCAGGTCCGGAATTACGTTTTAGGGCTATGCACTTCATGCTTGTTGCCGGCCCCGCCCACGGCGCAATCAACGCGGCCCTCCCTGCAACAGCAAATCCAGCGCCGCAAACGCCTCCGCCCCCCACGCACTCCATTCGCTCCCCGCGTCATCTCCGAAAACCGCAACGTGTAATACCACTCGAACGTCGTCTCGTACGCCTCCGCCAAGGCCAACAGCCGGCCCGCCAACTCGGGTAACTTCCGCGCCAGCCGGATCGCTTCCTTCGCCAGCGGGAGCTGACAATTGCGGTCGGGTTAACGCGAGCTGTTCGTCTGCGCAGAAGTTTCCCTCCTGCCAGTGATTCGCCGCACCGCTTCCAGCGCGAACTATTCACCGCAAAAAATGCAATGTAATCGGCAAGGTTTGGAAAGCCGTCCGGTTCTTCACCGACGAAGCTAAGGCTGTCGGAATTTCCCGGCGGCGACGCCGGGGCCGGTCATTTCGCGCTGCGAACCGCGAGATGCGAATGTGGAAATGGTTCGCAAGCATTGCATGAGCAAACAATCTAACGGTCAAGTTTTCAAAACTCTCGACGGCAACGAGGCCGTCGCTTCTGTCGCCTTTCGCCTGAGCGAGGTCATCGCCATTTATCCCATCACCCCGTCCTCACCGATGGGTGAGTGGGCGGACGAGTGGGCGTCGCGCGGCCAGAAAAATCTCTGGGGCACGGTACCCAGCGTCATCGAACTCCAAAGCGAAGGCGGTGCCGCGGGCACAATCCACGGCGCGCTGCAAACTGGCTCGCTCAGCACGACGTTCACGGCGTCGCAGGGCCTGCTGCTGATGATCCCCAATATGTACAAGATCGCCGGCGAACTGACGCCGACGGTGTTCCACATCGCGGCGCGGTCGTTGGCGGCGCAAGGGCTTTCCATCTTTGGCGATCACAGTGACGTGATGGCGGCGCGGGCCACGGGCTGGGCGATGTTGTGCTCGAATTCGGTGCAAGAGGCGGCGGACTTTGCGGTTATCGCGCACGCAGCGACGCTCGAAACGCGCGTGCCGTTCGTGCATTTCTTCGATGGCTTCCGCACGTCGCACGAGGTGGGCAAGATCGCCCCCATTTCTGACGAGGTGCTGCGCGCGATGATCAGCGAGGAGCGGGTGCTCGCCTGTCGCACGCGCGCCATGACGCCCGATCGGCCGGTGTTGCGCGGCACAGCGCAAAACCCCGACGTGTATTTCCAGGCGCGGGAAGCGGCGAATGAGTTTTACCTGCCCGTTGCCGGCGAGGTGCAGCAGGCGATGGACAAGTTTGCGCAACTGACGGGCCGCAAGTACCAGCTTTATGAGTACCACGGCGCGGCGGATGCGGAGCGCGTCATCGTCTGCATGGGCTCGGCTTGCGAAGCGGTCCATGAGGCGGTGGATTTTCTGACCGCGCAGGGCGAGAAGATTGGCCTGCTGAAAGTGCGCCTGTTCCGTCCGTTTGAAAGCAAGCTCCTCCTCGCGGCGCTGCCGAACACGGTGAAAACCATTGCCGTGCTCGACCGCACGAAAGAGCCGGGCAGCGCGGGCGAACCGCTTTACCTGGACGTGGTGCAGGCGGTTTATGAATCCGCGACCACGGGCGGAAACAAATTTAGCCGGATGCCGGTGATCGTCGGGGGCCGGTATGGTTTGTCTTCCAAGGAATTCACGCCCGCCATGGCCAAAGGCGTGTTCGACAATTTAGGGCAGGCTCAGCCGAAGAATCACTTCACGGTGGGGATCACCGATGACGTGCTCGGCTTGAGCCTGTCTTACGATCCCCTGTTCTCGACCGAACCGGCGGACGTGGTGCGGGCGGTCTTCTTCGGCCTTGGCGCAGACGGCACGGTGGGCGCGAACAAGGACTCCATCAAGATCATCGGCGAATACACCGCCAACTTTGCCCAGGGTTACTTCGTCTATGATTCGAAAAAGTCCGGCGCGGCGACCGTGTCGCACTTGCGCTTCGGGCCGCGCCACATCCGTTCCACGTACTTGATTTCGCAGGGGAACTTTGTCGCGTGCCATCAGCCGTCGCTATTGGAGCGCTACGACATGCTCAAGTTTGCGCAGCCAGGCGGGACATTTCTGCTGAACACTACGCTCGGGCTGGAAGACGTTTTCGCCAAACTGCCCGAACTGATGCAGCGGCAAATCATCGAGAAGCAGTTGAAGTTTTACGTGATCAATGCGTTTAAGGTCGCGACCGAAAGTGGCATGGGCGGGCGGATCAACACCATCATGCAGGTCTGTTTCTTCGCGTTGTCCGGCGTGCTGCCCCGCGACGAAGCCATCGGTTACATCAAGGACTCGATCAAGAAGAGTTACGGCAAGAAGGGCGAAGAGATCGTGGCCATGAACATCAAGGCGGTGGATGCGGCCTTGGCGCACATGCACGAAGTCCCGGTGCCAGGCGCGGTCGTGAAGGGTCTGCCGCCGCGGCCAACGGTGCCGGTGCAATCGCCCGCGTTCGTGAGGGACGTGCTCGCCAAGATGATGACCGGCGACGGCGATGACCTGCCGGTGAGCGCGCTGCCGTGCGACGGCACTTATCCCACCGCCACCGCGCAATGGGAGAAGCGCAACATCGCCTTGGAGATTCCGGTCTGGGATCCGCAGGTTTGCATCCAATGCGGCAAGTGCGTCTTCGTCTGTCCGCACGCAACCATTCGCAGCAAAGTCTATGGCGAAGCGGAATTGGCCACAGCGCCGGGTGATTTCAAATCCACCGCGGCCCGGTTGCCGGAGTGGAAGGGAAAGAAGTACACGCTCCAGATCGCGGCTGAGGATTGCACGGGTTGCGGCATCTGCGTGGACGTTTGCCCGGCGCGCAACAAATCCGAAGTCAAACTCAAAGCCATCAACATGCGGTCCGTCGAGCCGATCCGCGAAAGCGAAGTCAAGAACTGGGATTTCTTCCTCGGCCTGCCGGAAGTGGATCGCCGCACCTTGCCCCTCGACAATATTCGTTCGGTCCAACCGCTGCGGCCGTTATTCGAGTTCTCCGGCGCCTGCGCCGGTTGCGGCGAGACCCCCTACATCCGGCTGCTGTCGGCGCTCTACGGCGATCGCCTGCTCGTCGCGAACGCCACGGGTTGTTCCTCCATTTACGGCGGCAACCTGCCGACTACGCCGTGGGCCAAGAACGCCGCCGGTCGCGGGCCGACCTGGGCAAACTCCTTGTTCGAAGACAATGCCGAGTTCGGATTGGGCTTCCGTGTTTCCGTGGACAAGCAAAAGGAATTCGCCAGCGAACTCCTCAAGCAGATCGCCCCGCAAGTCGGCGACGAACTCGTGACCAAGATTCTCGCCAATGCGCAGAAAGACGAAGCGGACATTTACGATCAGCGCGAATTCGTGACCGAACTCAAAGCGAAGCTCGCGACCCTGAATTCGTCCGTGGCCACGCAGTTGCTCGCGCTGGCGGACCAACTCGTGCGCAAGAGCGTGTGGATTCTGGGCGGCGATGGCTGGGCTTACGACATCGGCTACGGCGGTTTGGATCATGTGCTGGCCAGCGGACGCAACATCAAGGTGCTGGTGCTCGACACGGAAGTTTATTCCAACACCGGCGGGCAATGTTCGAAGTCCACACCGCGCGGGGCCGTCGCGAAATACGCTTCCGGCGGCAAGCCCGCGGCGAAGAAGGACCTCGGCCTGATGGCGATGAGTTACGGGCACGTCTATGTCGCCACCGTGGCAATGGGCGCGAAGGATGAGCAGACGCTGAAAGCCTTCACGGAGGCGGAGGCCTACGAAGGGCCGGCGTTGATTATCGCGTATTCCCACTGCATCGCGCACGGCATCAACATGACTCTCGGGTTGCAGCATCAAAAGGCCGCGGTGCAATCCGGCCAGTGGGTGCTCTATCGCTACAACCCCGACCGCGTGAAGCTCGGCTTGAACCCGCTGCAACTCGATTCGGGCGTGGCGAAAATGAAGGTCGAGCAATACCTCGGGATGGAGAACCGGTTCAAGATGCTGACCAAGACCAAACCGGAAGACGCCAAAGTGTTGTTCCAAAAAGCCCAGCAGGACGCGGACGCACGCTGGCGGTTTTACGAAGCGATGGCGGCGCGGGATTTCAAGTTGAAGGACAGCGTCGTCGCCAAACCCACCGCCGCGACGGTGGCGGAACATCCGTGAAGAATCCAAGAACAGGAACCGGCCATTGCGCGAGGAGCGCGGAGCTCCAGCTCCGTGCGAAGCGATCCGCTGCCGAATTCACGCAGAGCTGGAGCTCTGCACTCCAATCGAATTGATTTATGGACCTCAGCACAAATTATCTCGGACTGAAACTGCGCTCGCCGCTGGTGCCATCCGCCGCCGGACCGTTGTCGGACGACCTTGGCAACATCAAATTGATGGAAGATTCCGGCGCAGCGGCCATCGTGCTTTACTCGCTCTTCGAGGAGCAGTTGCGGCTGGAACGTGCGGAACTGCACCACCACCTCGAGCACGGGACCCAAAGCTTTCCGGAGGCGCTCACGTATTTTCCCGAGCCGGCGGAATTCAACGTCGGGCCCGAGCAATACCTCAAGCACATTGCCAAGGCCAAGGCGGCGGTGAACATCCCGATCATCGCCAGCCTCAACGGCTCGACGCTCGGCGGCTGGACCGATTACGCGCAGAAGATTCAGCAAGCCGGCGCGGACGCGCTGGAGTTGAACATCTACAGCATTCCCACCGATGTGAATGTCACCGCCGGTGAAGTGGAGAGTATCTACGTGGACATCGTGAAGGCGGTGAAATCCTCCATCACGATTCCTGTAACCGTGAAGCTCAGTCCGTTCTTCACGAACTTCGCCAACGTCGCCAAGCGCTTGGCGGACGCGGGCGCGGATGGTCTGGTCCTGTTCAACCGGTTTTACCAGCCGGACATTGATCTGGAGTCGCTTGAAGTGACGCCGAACGTTTTGTTCAGCACGCCGATGGCCATGCGCCTGCCGTTGCGCTGGGTGGCAATTCTTTACGGTCGGGTCAACGCCAGTCTCGCGGCGACCAGCGGCATCCATCGCGCAAGTGATGTGGTCAAGATGCTCATGGTGGGCGCGGACGTGACGCAGCTTTGCTCCGTGCTCATGCGCCACGGAATCAAGCAAATCAGCGTCATCGAACACGAATTACAGCACTGGCTCGAACAACATGAGTACGAGAGCGTGCAACAACTCCGGGGCAGCATGAGCCAGAAGAACTGCACCGACCCGAGCGCCTTCGAGCGCGCCCAATACATGCGGGCGATCTCCAGCTTTCCGACGGCGGCTCGCGAGCATTGACCTGTCCGCCCCGTCCGATCGGCCTGCCGCCGCGCCCCGAGCGCGTTAGACGTAGAGAAAAACGTAAACCGCAAAGGCAATGGCCAGCACGCCAGCAATGGCGGCCACGGACCAGAGAAAATTCCGCTTCTGCGCGGCGAGTGAGAAGGTGGAAACCACCACCGCCGCCTGCGCCGCCAGCATCCCGAAAAAAAACTTCCCGCTGCGCTTGTGGTGTCGCTCCGCGGAGATGTTGCTCTTCCGGACCTGGAGTTCCAGCACGTAAGCGACGGCTTGATTGAGCCGCGCTTCGGCATCATAGCGCGCCGCCGCGTAACGGATTCGCGCCACAGTGAAATCGCGAATGGCCGCCCGGTCGCTGCCAGCGCAAGCCTTCTCGAAAAGTTGCTCCAGCTTCTCAATCGCCTGGTTCACGGGCTTCGTCGCGACGTCAAACGCACTGGCATTATCCCGGGAGGACTTCAAAACGGCGGCTAGGGTGGCGTTTTCCACTTTGCCGAGGATCGCCGTGATTTCACTTTCTGGTTGCGCGCGCTCGACCGCTTCGAGCGCGGCTTTCACGCCCGCGTCGAGTTCGGTTGCGGCCGGCGGGGCGGGGGGCGCGCCCTTCAGTAACGCCTCGCGCGTGGCGGCGTTCCCCGGGTCGCCAATCTTTTCCAAGGTGGCGGCGTCGAGGGGATGGACCTCGGCGGTGGCCTGGAGCAGATCAATGGAATTCCGCTGGATCGCGCTGCGCAGCTTCTTGGCCTGGAAATAATTCCACTGGTCGCCGGCCTTGGATTGAAGCTGGGCGGCGTAGGCGCGGTCGTATTGCGCTCGGGTCATCTCGCTCGACGCGAGTCCTGCGAGCAGCGTGGCGATCACGGTCATCACGACCGGCGTGACCAGGAGCAGCTTGCCCATCGTGGTCAACGGCACGTCGGCTTTTAATTGTTCCGGAATCTGAGTCTTCATTGCGTCAATTCGGGTTGAGGGTAACTGAACCAGGTGCGCAAAGGAATGGTTGATTGTAGGCGCGCGGAATCTCAGAATTAGCGTGAGCAGCATGGCCAATCTTTGGAATTCAGATTTTGTCGTCGCCCACACAGCGGGCCTAGTCCGCAGTTTGAAACACTGGACCGGACGGGAACTGCTGTCCGGGGCCGCGAATCCGGCGGACTTGGCCAAACAAGTTTTTGAAGCTCCCTTCGTCCTCGTTTCCCACGGCACGGAAGCCGATCCCATTTTGAACTACGGCAATCGCGCGGCCCTCGAGTTGTGGGAAATGTCCTGGGCCGAATTCACCCGCACGCCGTCCCGCCTCACCGCCGAGGCGCCGAACCGCGAAGAGCGGGCGCACCTGCTGGACGCCGTCACCCGGCGCGGATTCATTGACGATTACTCCGGCGTGCGTATTTCAAAAACGGGCCGGCGGTTCCGCATTGCCCGCGCGACCGTGTGGAATCTGCTGACCGAGACTGGCCAACCGGGCGGCCAGGCGGCGATGTTTGAGCGGTGGGAATTCGTGTGAACGGAGCGGTCCGCAACGGTGACATCGGAAGTGTCGAGCAGTTCCGGTCCGCCGCACGGAGAGACGGTCAACCAGCGAGCCGCCCGCCACCTCGGCCCGGGCGGACGGGTTGGGCGCTTTGCGGCTTCGGAAGACGCGCTTGAGCTTTTCGCAGGATTCACCTATTGCTCAGTCATGCTCGTTGTTCACGTTCATGTTCACGTCAAACCGGAAGCGGTGGAGGCTTTCAAGCAAGCCACGCTTGCCAACGCTCGCGAAAGTTTGCAGGAGCCGGGTGTCGCGCGTTTCGACGTCGTGCAGCAACAGGACGATCCGATGCGGTTCGTGTTGGTGGAAGTTTATCGCGATGCGGCCGCCGCCGTAGCGCACAAGGAAACGAAGCACTATCCGATCTGGCGGGACGCCGTCGCCGCGATGATGGCCGAACCGCGCCACAGCGTGAAGTTCAACAACTTGTTTCCCGATGCCGCGGGTTGGTGACATGCGCTTTGAATTCGCCACTGCCACCCAGATCGTCTTTGGCGCTGGGATGCTTCGCGAGATCGGAAGCCTCGCGAAGCCTTTTGGGCGACGTGCCCTGGTCGTGACCGGGCGTGACGCGGCGCGGGCTGCGAGGGTGCTGCCGCGGTTGCGGGCTGCCGATCTGGGGGTCGTAACATTTCCGGTTTTCGGCGAACCGGAAATTTCCACCATCGAACGCGGCGTGGCGTTGGCGCGCCGCGAGCATTGTGAGTTCGTGATCGGTTTCGGCGGCGGCAGCGTGCTCGACGCGGCCAAAGCCATTGGCGTGATGCTGACCAACGACGGCGAACCGCTGGATTACGTGGAGGTCATTGGCCGCGGCAAAGCCATCGCCAATGCTTCGGCGCCGCTCATCGCGATTCCCACGACGGCGGGCACCGGCGCGGAAGTCACGCGCAACGCGGTGCTCGGTTCACCGGAACACCGGGTCAAAGTCAGCCTGCGGAGTCCGCTCCTGCTGCCGCGCGTGGCGGTGGTGGATCCTGAACTCACTTACGATCTGCCGCCTGCGCTCACCGCGAGCACCGGGCTGGATGCGTTGACGCAACTCATCGAGCCGTATGTCTGCCGGCGCGCGAATCCCATGACCGACGGCTTGTGCGTCGAGGGCCTCCGCCGCGCTGCGCGCTCGCTGCGCGTGGCGTTCAGCGGCGGGAGTTGCCCGGCGGCCCGCGAAGACATGGCAGTGGCGAGTTTGCACGGCGGGTTGGCGCTGGCAAACGCGGGATTGGGGGCGGTGCATGGGTTCGCCGGACCGATTGGCGGAATGTTTCCCGCGCCGCACGGGGCGGTTTGCGCCGCGTTGCTGCCGCATGTGATGGCGACGAATTTACAGGCCCTGCGCGAACGCGCGCCCGAAAGCGAGGCGTTAAAACGTTACGACGAGGTGGCGCGGTTGCTGACTGGCCAGGCCACTGCAGCCGCGGATGACGGGCTGGCGTGGATTGCCGCGCTCGTTCGCGATTTGCAAATCCCGCCGCTCGGGAGTTACGGCTTGCGGCGCGAGGACCTCGGCGAAGTGGTGACGAAAGCCATGAACGCCAGCAGCATGAAGGCG
>CAIKLQ010000132.1 GCA_903828255.1 uncultured Verrucomicrobiota bacterium | reverse complement strand
GCTCCGCCGAGCACGAAGAGCGTCAACGCTATCCAGTAATGGAGCGGATGTTCGCGCCGCAGCGCCTGCCATAGCCAGACCGCTCCCGCGAGGACGAACCCGAGAATCCTCACCTGCGGTTGAGCCGCACCCATCAACAGGCCCAACAGGATCAACGCAAAACCGAGGAACGACTCCGCGCCATGTTGCCGGGGTGTCTGTTTGAGTCGCAGCGAAACACCTTCCGCGAACAACACCAGCCAGCCGGTGAGGATCACGGCCGGCGCGTAGGTGGCGACCTCCGGCAGGTGCTGCATGTAACCATGCACCCAAGCGAATACCTGCACGTAGGTCAGCGCCAGCGTCGCGCCCACAAACCACGGCACCCGTTTTTCCTCCGCCAGTTCCGGCGTGAGAATCCGCCGCGAGAACCAAACCACGACGGCGGCGACGACCAGTAACCCGGCATGGAATCCCACACCCAGGAGTTGCCAGAGTGGCTCGCCCTGCAAACCGCCGAGGGTGCGTGCCAGCGGTCCGACAGCCACCAGGGCGTTGAGCGTCAGCAACGCGCCGCCCAGTCCGTTTCCCAACCCGGGATGAACCGCTGCGCACCACCGCCGCAGTCCCCATCCAAAGAAACCCAGATAAACCAGAGCCATGACCGTGACCGCCAAGCCCTTGCGCGACACGTCGGGGTCTCCTGACAACAGCCCGATCGCCATGAAATTGACTGGCAACAAACCTATCGCCGCGCCCCGGAGAGTGGCGGCCATTCCCTTGAACTGCGCATCCCGTTCCTCGATCCACTGCCCAGCACGAGCGAGGGACCACGTGAAGAACGCCAGCAACGCCGGCATGATGGTGTAGCGCACCAGCCAGTGCTTGTCCCACGTGTAGAATGCCACCAACGAACTGCCGACGATCACCATGCCGATCCCGGCCAGGATGTACCAATTCGCGGCGAAAAATGGTTGGACGTGCTTCTCCCAAACAGTCGGCGTTGGCGGGGGCGGTTGGGGTGTCACCACCCTGGCTTGCGGTGGTGGCCGCGCGGCGGCAGATCGCCGCTTAGTCATGGCGACGGCCAACTCGTGCGCCGTCCCGGGCCTGGCTTCCGGCGCCGCAACGGTGACCGGACGAGGCCCGGGCAAAGGTGGCGGAGTGGCCAACGACGGCGTTGCCACCGCCTCGGGTGCGGCGGTTTGGGTTGCCGCTTGCGCACCGGACTCGATGACGGGCGGCACGGCCCCAGCGGCGGCCAGTGGCGGCAGAGATTGAATGGTTTCAGGCGTTGGTGTTAATCCGAAACAGGCGCGTTCCTCGGCGGGGATGCGTTGCCCCCAACGAGCAGCAAACGAATCCCAGCAGTCGCTGCCCAATCGTTCCACGACTCGATTCCGCAGCCAAGCCAACGCGGCTGCATCCGGCGTCGCTGTGCTCTGATACCAAAGCCACAGGATGGCGTCGGCCTCCTCCTGCACGAACTGGTGCAAAGCGTCCACCTGCTGGCGCCACTCCTTCTCGCTTTGCTCCAGCCACCGACTCCAGTGCGACCAGGAGTTGGCCCAAGTCAGACCGAAGCGCAGGGTCAGGCTCACTTGTACCCGCTCCTGCATCCAGCCCGACTTGACTGAATCCCGCAGCACTGCGGCAACTCGCGCGCTGGGCCACGCACAGAGCATATCCAACAGAGACTGCTGCTCCGTGGCGTTGGCAGCCTGACGCCAGCGCAGAGTCCACTCCGCCGCCGCCGCCGCCTCACTGATGCTCTCGGGCAACGGGGAGTGAACCTCGTCCAGCGCCCGCGTTGCCAGCACTTGAGCATCCTGTTCGAGACTTTGGAGGGCCAGCGTGAGGACCTGCTTGACCGCGTCTGGCCGCGCGCCCGGAGCACTGGCGTGAGTCGCAGCGAGCAGTCCCTCGTCAAGAATATCTCCCAAAGCCTGAAGCGGTCGCAGTGCGTTACTGACTTCGCGTTGAAAATGCTCCTGCACGGCCTGCGCGGTGACTGGCGCAGCCTCGCCCTGCGCCTGCACCAGCAGTTGATCACGTCCTGCGGCCAAAGCACTGCTGAGGGTTCGTTGAATCCCGGAGACGTCGCGCCATCCGCGGGGCGCATCGAACCGCAGGCCTGCCAAAGCGAGCGCCGTCTCAGGTGGCAGGTCGTTCCCGGCCGCCAGCCGGCCACGGGCCGTGAGCGCTTCGCGACGGCAAATATCCCGCAGATGGTGGGTGAGGGACGCGACCTCCGGGCCGCCTTCGCTCGCGACGGTTTCCAGCAACTCCAGCAACGACGGCGCCGGCGACGATTCCGCAGACAGTTTCCGTAACGCGGGCAGGACCACGCGGGCATCGAGCTTGCCTTGGGCCAGCCAATGCACCAAGGAACGAGTCAGATCGGGTCCAGATTGCATACTGCGGGTTATTCGACTTAGCGAGTGTGGTGCTCGCTCACCGCGGGGACAAGGTTTAACGCAGGGCCGTGGATGGACCGATCTCCGATCTCGCATCGCAACACGGGCGTGGCGGTGAGGGTCAACTCGGTTTCCACTGACACCGTGACCTCGCCACTGGACACCACTGAACCGTGCGGCCCGGCGGATATTTCCACCGGGACGGCCTGGTCGTGGCCTGGCAGCGGCAGGACGCCACACGCCAAGACCATGACCAATCCCAGCCAGAGCCTCTGAGCTGCGGTGCCTAAATGCGTGGCTGTTTTCATGTTCGGGAATTACTGCCGGATAGACGATTGCTGTTTGACGCTCTGGCGTTCCGCGAAAACTGGTTTTGCGGCGCACTCTGCATTTGTGCCGGCCCTAACCGATTCAGGTGACCGTTTCATTGTGTCTTGCTCTTTGGCACTCCAGCTTTCGTTGTCGCCGGCGCGAAAGCGGTTGCGCGCTTCCGGGCTTCCGCAAGTTCGTCGGCACTGAGGAACAATTCCATCTCCTTGAGCAACCTCTTCGCTTCGACACTGCCTTTGCCCGCCGCCAACAAAATCCATTGGCCGGCAGCGAGGTTGTCCCCTTTGACAAGTTTGCCCTCGTAAAGAACCAGGCCGAGACGGTATTGGGCCTCGACATTTCCCTGGCTGGCAGAACGCGTGAGCCACTGAACCACCTCCTCGCCGGCGTCATTGCCCCGCAGCAAAAGCAGGTTTTTGGCATAGTTGAACTGGGCATGATCGTCGCCCTGCTCGGCAGCTTTG
>CAIKLQ010000131.1 GCA_903828255.1 uncultured Verrucomicrobiota bacterium | reverse complement strand
CGCCAGCGGTCCCTAGCACGTCGTCCAACTTAGCCGCCTCAATGAACCACTCGCCATTGAGATAGACCGCGCCGGTGTGATGCTGGCGCCCTCGCGGATTAAACCAGTCCCCGTGAATAAGATCGCGGTAGGGGTTAAAGCCCCCGAAGAACGAATTGGGCAGCGTGACCTTCCAGACATCGTCCTGAACCTTCACCCAGTGCTTCACCACCTCCGAGCCTTTGATCTCGACCTTCGCGCCGCGGGCCGCTTGATAGACGATCCGCTTCTTGTCGGACTCGCCTCCGCGCGGTGGGTTGATGCGCTCACGGTAAACGCCTTCATGCACCGTGATCACATCGCCCGGTAGCGCGAGCGTGGCGGCGCACTGGATGGTGCGCAACGGCGCCGATTTCGTTCCGCGATGGGCGTCGTTGCCGGTAGTGGCAACATGGTATTCGGTGGCGGGCATAGCGTTAGCGAGGGCGAGAGCCGTTAGACATGCGAGGAGCAGGGTCTTCATGGGGGCTATTTCAAAAACCGTAGCCGCGAACATGAGTCCGCGCTGCCTTTCCGGGGATTTGCGCGGCCTTACGTCAGTGGCTAAAGAGTATTGGGGTAGTTTCATTGCTCTATCCTCAAGAGGTGGTGGCTTGATTGACTGCCTGCACTAAACTGCAGAGGCCGAAATCCCCCAAGCCATGACGATGCTGGACAGTTCCCTTTTCCCTGAACCATCCGCACCACCAACAGGTCTGGGAGTGCGCCAACCCTCTGGCGCTTTGGAAGTCGTTGGTGGTCGAAAGCGCCAGAGGACTGGCGCACTCCAAGACGCTGCCGCGCTTCATCCTCAGCCTTCGCGATCCTGCGGTTCAGGGGTTCAAAGCGCGAAATATATGGCGCGGACTCACGTACGCGGCTACGGGGTTCATGGGGAGGAGCTTGCCCGACTGAATTGTTAATGCCGACTCGCATCTCGTTCCATGATTCTAACGGCTGCTATCCTTGATGGCCTTGAACATCGCGAGGACGTTTTCAATCGGTGAATTGCCCTGCACATTGTGGACGGCGTTGCAGACAAAGCCGCCGTCCTGGTTGAAGATGTCAATGCGCTCACGCACCTCGCGATACACCGCTTCCGGCGTGGTGTAGATAGTGTGCTGGGTGTTCACGCAGCCGCCCCAGAAGGTGAGGTCCTTGCCAAAGTTCCGCTTTAGCTGCACCGCGTCCATGCCTGCGGCGGAACACTGGACGGGATTAAGAATGTCGAAGCCGGCTTCGATGAATTCCGGGATCAGCCGTGCCACCGCCCCGCAAGAATGGATAAAGGTCTTCCAGTTGGATTTGCGGTGGATGAGTTCGTTGAGCCTTTGGTGATACGGCTTGAATAACTTCCGATAGGATTCCACGGAAATGAATAGACTGTTCTGCGTGCCGAAGTCGGTGCCGGTGGTCACCACTGCCTGAACCCGGTCGCCAAGCATGCCGATCAGGGTTTCCAAATTCTTCACTGCATACTCACACTGCTTCTCGAAAATGGCATGAACATAATCCGGGCGTGCGGCGGTAGTCATGTACCATTCGCTGATGTCGCGGATGCCTTTTGGATGCTTGAGGAACGGCGCTGGCACGAGCGCGATGTCCCCAAACGCCGTGCCGGGCGCGAGCAAGACGACGCCCGTATCGGTAGCGTTCTGGTCCAGCCAGGCCACTTGCCGCTCGTAATGCGCGAGGTCCTCCGCCGCGAGCAGGCCGAATTCTTCGAGGTTGTCCTCGGGGTTCAAATGGTCCTCGTCAACCGGCGGTTGGCGGACCAGCGCGTCAAAAAAGTAAGCCCCTTTCGGCATGTGCGCGGACGGCGGCGCGGTGAGATCGCCTTCGGGATACATCAGCCAGCCACCGTCGGCGGCAGGCGTGACATTGAAATTGCCCGGCACCAGGCAGGGCGTGCCATCGAAGAGCGTGAACGGTTTCCAGCCACAAGCTTCGTAGCCGAAGATATTCTTGCGCGGCCAGACGCCGAGCACATCCACGCCCAGCGCCGCCCGGAGTTCGGCGTCCACCTCGGCCAGCATCTGGTAAGGCTCGTGAACCCGCGCCGGCGCGGCGGAAGGCCCGACCAACCGCTGCTTAAGCTGCTGGACGATGGAAGCGTGAATTCCAGAAATCCAGGTGGCTCCGAAGTCCACGCAGACGCGATCCGGCTGGCGATGGTTCAGCGTGGCGATGAGGCGTTCGCGCGAAGTCATGATTTTCATGCAACTGGGTTTGATCTGTACGGGGGAGACTCCTCGCCAACGCCCACTCTCGTCTTGGCGGATTTTGCACAATGCTGACCGTTTGTTGCCCGGAGGCGCAGTCCCAAACCCTTAGAACGAGTGGGTGAAGGCGCGGTTGGCGCGGCTGGCGGGACGGAGTGACCGCCACGCGGCCTTACGCCGTCCTCGGGCGCAGCAAGGTGCCTATGCTGGCAGGTTTGGATAAGGTCCCCGGCCGCTGGCCTCAGCTTCACCTTGCTGGGCCCAAAGCCAGCCCCGCTCCGGGCCACCCCCGCTTTTGATCACCCCTCAAGGATTCCCTTTTTCCGCTTGCGCGGGCGCGAGCGAGCGGCTATTGTCATTTCGCTGTATGGCGAAATACGGCAATATCCCATGCGTGAATTCATGAACATCACCAAGGCTCTGGCGGACGAAAACCGCGTCCGGGCGTTGCTGGCCTTGCGGAAGGGCGAGTTGTGCGTCTGCCAGATCACCGAACTGTTCGGCCTCGCGCCCTCCACCATGTCCAAACACCTCTCCATCCTATTTCAGGCGGGGTTGGTGGCATCGCGCAAGGAGGGTCGTTGGATTTACTACCAGTTGCCGGCTAAGGACGCCCCGGTGGTGGTGCGCGAAGCTCTGGATTGGATCAAGAAGGCCCTGGCCGACAACCCGCACGTTTTGGCGGACAACCAACGACTCAAGAAAGTTCTCAAGCAAGACCCGGCTGAATTATGCAAACGCCAATGCGGGAAATGAAACCCACCGTCCTTATCCTCTGCACTGGCAACTCCTGCCGCAGCCATCTGGCCGAAGGCATTCTGCGCGCGGTGGCGGGTGATGCGCTCAAGGTGCAGAGCGCTGGCTCGAGACCGGCGGGCTACGTGCATCCGTTTGCGATCAAGGTCATGCAGGAAATCGGTATGGATATTTCCGCGCATCGTTCCAAGCACCTGAACGAGTTTTTGCAGCAGCCGGTGGAAACCGTCATCACTGTCTGTGGCAACGTGGATCAAGTGTGTCCGATATTTCCCGGCCAGGTGAACCGCCACCACTGGGGCTTTGATGACCCGGCCCACGCGGTTGGCACTGAGGAAGACCGGCTGACGGTCTTCCGCCGCGTGCGGGACGAAATCCGCCGCGTGTTCACCGCCTATGCCGAAGGTCGCCGCGATCAACTCAAGGCCCCGAAATAGCCCGCGCCATTTACCACCATGAAAGCTATTCAAGTCTATGACCCACCGATGTGCTGTTCGACCGGCCTTTGCGGCAATGACATTGATCCCGCGCTGGTGAGCTTTGCCGCCCTGCTCACTGGGTTGGTCCAGAAGGGGGCGAAGGTGGAGCGCTACAACCTCGGCCAACAGCCGATGGCGTTCGTGCAGAACCCGACGGTGAAGGCGCTGTTGGAAAAGGAAGGCGTCGCCGCGCTGCCGTTGATCCTACTCGACGGCGAGGTCCATCTGAAAGGCCGTTACCTGACCGATGCGGAGCGCGCAACTTTCTCCCGTGCCGTCCTGGGCGAGAGTGCCGAGGTGTCGTCTTGAAACTGCCCCGTTACCAAACCGATCCCGCACAGACGAGGCGCTACCTATTCTTCACGGGCAAGGGTGGCGTGGGCAAAACTTCGCTCTCCTGCGCCACGGCGTTGAAGCTCGCCGAAGCTGGCAAGCGGGTGCTGCTGGTTAGCACCGATCCCGCCTCGAACCTCGATGAAGTGCTGGAAATCCCGCTCACGAACGCGCCCACGCCAATCCCCGGTGCGCCCGGCTTGCACGCCATGAATATCAATCCGGTCGCCGCCGCCGCCGCGTATCGCGAGCGAGTCATTGGCCCGATGCGGGGGTTGCTGCCGGAGGCAGCGTTGCGCAGCATGGAGGAGAGCCTCTCCGGCTCCTGCACGGTGGAGATCGCGGCCTTTGATGAGTTCTCCGGGTTGATTGGCAATGCCGAAACGACGCGCGAGTTTGATCATGTTATCTTCGACACCGCGCCGACGGGGCACACGCTGCGCTTGATGAGTCTGGCCAAGGCGTGGGACCAATTCCTCGACAACAACACCAGCGGCACGTCCTGCCTTGGGCCGCTGGCCGGTCTGGAGAAGCAGCGCGCGATTTATGAGAACACGGTCAAGACGCTCGCCGATGCTTCGGCGACGACGCTCCTGCTGGTAAGCCGACCGCAGTTGGCCGCGCTCAACGAGGCGAAGCGCACCTCAAACGAACTACGAGCCCTCGGCGTGAGCAATCAGTGCCTCATCATCAACGGCAGCTTTGAAACCAGGTGCCCGGAGGATGTGATCTCGCAAGCGATGCAGCGACGCGGCCGGACGGCATTGGAAACAGCGAAAGGCTTTATCAGCAGCCTGCCAAGTTTCGTCGTGCCGTTGCGGCCCATCAACATCCTCGGCCTCGGTGGTCTGCGCGTGCTGCTGGATGGCGATAATGAACCGGCGAGTGTCCCGAAACACACGAGCGCTTGGACTCCGCCAGACATGGATAACCTCGAAGCTTTGGTTGCGGACATTGAGCGGCAAGGCAGCGGCGTTATCATGACGATGGGCAAAGGCGGCGTCGGCAAAACCACCGTGGCGGCGGCCATCGCGGTGACGCTGGCGCGGCGTGGTCATGCGGTGCATTTGAGCACGACGGATCCGGCGGCGCATTTGGCGCAGACTTTGGCCGGTCAGGTCGCGGGTTTGACTCTGAGCCGGATTGATCCGGCGGTGGAAACGGCGGCGTATCAGGCCGAAGTGATGCACAAGCAGGGCGGGCAAATGGATGCGGGCAGTCGCGCGTTGCTGGAAGAGGATTTGCGCTCGCCTTGCACGGAAGAGATCGCGGTGTTTCGGGCTTTTGCCCGCGAAGTGGGACAAGGAACCGACTGCTTCGTCGTGCTCGACACCGCTCCCACCGGTCACACGCTGCTTCTGCTGGACGCCAGCGAGGCTTACAATCGCGAGTTGCAACGCCAGTCTCGCAGCACCCAACCGGAGGCGGTGATGCGCCTGCTGGAACGGCTGCGCGATCCGGCCTTCACGCGCATCTTGCTCGTGACGTTGCCGGAAGCGACGCCCGTGCATGAGGCGGCGGCATTGCAGGAAGATTTGCGCCGGGCGCACATCGAGCCGTTCGCGTGGGTCATCAATCAAAGCCTGCTGCATAGCGGGTCGTGCGATCCGCTGCTCCAATGCCGCGAAGAATCCGAGCATCGTTACTTGCGCGAAGTGGTGGAGAAACACTCCGCCCGCACCGCTTGGCTGCCCTGGCAGGCCCAGGAGCCGATCGGCCCCGAGGCGTTGGCGCAACTCGCCGCTGCCACCCTCCACACCTCCACTTTATGACCACCTACGTTTATGAAACCATCCCGGCGAAGTCCGGCAAAGAGCCGACTTACTTCGAGTTCAAACAAAGCATGAACGACGCGCCCTTCACGAAGCACCCAGAGACAGGCGAACCGATCCGCCGCGTGATGCTCGGTGGCTTTGGCGTGTTGAGTTCCAAACCTGCGGGCGGCAACTCCGGTTCGTGCTGCGGTTCGAGTTGCGGCTGCCATTGACCGCAGGCGCAACTTTCCGCCAACCCCGACGCGGCGGTTCCGCGCGCCAAAGTCAGAAGCTTTATGAGAATCCAAATCCTCGGCACCGGCTGCGCCAAGTGTAAGACGCTGGCGCAAGTCACCGAACAAGCAGTTCAGGAACTCGGCCTGTCGGCCGAAATCACCAAAGTCACCGATCTCAAACAGATCATTGCCCTTGGCGCAATGATGACACCCGCGCTGGCCGTGAATGGCAGCGTCAAGGTCGCGGGCAAAGTGCCCAGTGTAGGGGAGATCAAAACGATTTTGAGCCAGGCCAGCCTCGCCGAAATGAAGGGCTGATGCGTCATGCGTGATGAATAAAACACCAATTTGCATTATGAAAACTCTGATCAAAACCATGACTGTCCTCGTTCTGGCGCTAGCCGCGGCGATTTGTCTCACGGGCGAAGCCGCTCGAGCTGCCGGCAGCGCTGCCACCACCAACGCTCCCGCGAAAGCCAAATTTCCCCGCCTCGTGGATTTGGGCGCGGACAAGTGTATTCCCTGCAAGCAAATGGCACCATTGCTGCGCGAGTTGAAGTCGGACTACGCCGGCCAGCTTGAGGTGGAATTCATTGATGTATGGAAAACTCCCGAAGCAGCTAAGCCTTACAAAATCCTGCTCATCCCGACGCAGATCTTTTTCGCCGCCGACGGGAAGGAGCTTTTTCGGCACGAGGGTTTCTATTCCAAGGAAGACATTCTGGCAAAGTGGAAGGAACTGGGCGTGAAGTTGAAAAGTGCGAAGTGATCACGGAGTTGACGACATGGAGCAACTCTTCACCAACCTGAGCCACGCAGTTGAGGGCGCACCGGCTATCGCGCTGGGGGCATCGGTGGTGTGGGGCATCCTCAGCATCCTCCTCAGCCCATGTCACCTTGCCAGCATTCCGCTCATTGTGGGATTCATCAGCGAGCAAGGCCGGGTGACGGCGCGGCGCGCGTTTTGGACTTCGACGCTTTTTGCCGTGGGCATTCTCATCACCATCGCGACCATCGGCGCGATCACCGCCGCAGCGGGCCGGATGCTGGGGGACGTGGGCCGTTACGGGAATTACTTCGTTGCCCTAATCTTCTTCGTGGTGGGATTGCACCTGTTGGGCTTGATTCCCATGCCGTGGTCCGGGCCGGGGCAGGTGGGCCTGAAGCGCAAGGGTTACCTCGCCGCGCTCATTCTCGGCCTCTTATTCGGCGTCGCGCTCGGGCCGTGTACCTTTGCCTACATGGCGCCGATGCTTGGCGTTACGTTCAGATTGGCGGCGACCAACTTCCTTTACGGGGCGCTCTTGCTGTTGGCTTACGGCGTCGGGCATTGCTCGGTGATTATCGCGGCAGGTAGCTCTACCGAACTCGTGCAACGGTTCTTGAATTGGAACGAGCACTCCAAAGGACTCACTATCGTGAAGATTATTTGCGGCACCCTTGTGATCCTCGGTGGCGGGTGGTTGATCTATACCGCCCCTTGAAATCGCGTAAGCCGGCTGTTAGCCTATTCCAGAAGCCATGAGCAACACAGTCAATCCGCCGAAACGCCTGGCCTTCTTCGAGCGCTACCTCACCGTGTGGGTGCTGGTCTGCATGGTGGTAGGCGTCGCCTTCGGAAAGTTGCTGCCCGGCGTGACGTCTAGCCTAAGCAAACTGGAATTTGGCCAAGGCTCGCAAGTGAACGTGCCTATCGGCCTCCTACTCTGGTTGATGATTTATCCGATGATGCTCAAGGTGGATTTCAGTGCCATTGGCGGCCTCGCGAAACGGCCCAAGGGGCTGCTAGTGACATTGTTCGTCAACTGGCTGGTGAAGCCATTCAGCATGGCACTGCTGGCCTGGGTGTTTATGCAGCAGATGTTCGCCCACTGGATTGAGCCGGAGATGGCCCGGCAATATACCGCCGGCCTCATCATCCTCGCCGCCGCGCCTTGCACGGCGATGGTCTTTGTCTGGTCTTACCTCACGGATGGCGATCCGGTTTACACGCTGGTGCAAGTGGCGGTGAATGACCTCATCATGCTCGGGCTTTTCGCGCCTATCGTGATGTTGCTATGCGGCGTGGCGAACGTCATTGTGCCGCCCAAGGTGCTGATTACCTCCGTCGTAGTGTTCATCGTGATTCCTCTGGTAGCGGGTTGGCTCACGCACACACTACTGCTCAAGGCGCACGGCAAGGACTGGTTCGAGAAGAACTTCCTGCCGAAGTTCCATCCGGTGATGATGTGGGCGCTGCTTTTGACGCTGGCGCTCATCTTCGCATTCCAAGCCGATAACCTGACGACGAAATGGTTTGCGGTCATTCTGCTGGCCATCCCGATTTTGATTCAGGTCTATTTCAATTCCAGCCTCACCTATCTGCTGATGCGCCGGTTCAAAGTGCCGCACAACGTGGCGGCACCCGGCGCGTTGATTGGCGCAAGCAACTTCTTTGAACTCGCCGTCGCCGTGGCCATCACACTGTTCGGCCCAAGCTCGGGCGCGGCATTGGCGTGTGTCGTCGGAGTGCTGGTGGAAGTGCCAGTGATGTTGTCCGTCTGCAAAATCTGCAATCAGTCGCGGGGCTGGTACGAGCACCGCCCTGTGGTGGCGAACACGTAGCGCCAGTTTCCGAGTCGGCGCTGCGTCCAAAGTGCCGGCCGCGGATGGGAATGCGCGGCGTCCACAAGCTTGGTAGTCAATGAGTGACCCCGAGCCGTGGAGCCCCGCCCGCAATCCTCAATGCGCTATCAATCTGCCAGAGGCTCGCTCTCCCCAGTGGATGCCGATACTGTCTGTCCCCAGCGCTTCCTGCACCCCTGGCGGCGCCGCGGCAAGCGCCGGGTGGGCTGCGTCGAGGCGACCGCCCCTCGGCAGCAACCCCACCGCGCGGTTGCAAAGTGCCGCACGGGGTAGTTGCATCGCGATTCGGCCGCGATTAGTTTTTAGCCATGAACATTCACCGGTGCGAATTTCTCACTTACTCGGCCCTCGGTCTGGGCGACCTGCTGCTCGGCGCGGGTTGCACCACCCGGGCACAGTCCCGCAACTATGATCCGTTCGAGCGCGGCGGCACTTGGCGGGACGCCCATTTATAGCCATGCTTGCAAT